>CAZXHZ010000094.1:0-13067 GCA_964639755.1 uncultured Luteolibacter sp.
ATCTTGCGCTGGGTCGAAACATGCCCCTTAAGCCGATAGACTCCATGCCCGCAATTCTCTAGATAGCCGTCTTTCGCTGCACCCGTCTGATCGCCAAATTTCTCCCGCAAAAAATGCTCGCGAATGTAAGGCCTGCAATAACGCTCATGATCAAACGCAATACCACACCCACGAATCTCATCAATTTGCACCGGCATCGCAGGATCAAACCATCCCATGATGCCCTCGACTTGTTCGCACGGAATCTGCCAAATGCGGAAAAAACCGAGAATGTGATCAATTCGGTAAGCATCAAAATATCGGCTCAGCTGCTCGAAGCGCGAACGCCACCATGCGTAACCATCGCGGCGCATGACCTCCCAGTTGTAGGTCGGAAATTCCCAGTTTTGCCCCTTCACGGCAAAGGCATCCGGCGGAGCGCCAGCCTGCGCGTCCATCTTGAAGAGATGCGGCGCCGACCACGCGTCCACGGACTGTCGGTCGATACCGATCGGCAAATCCCCCTTCAACGCGATCCCTTTGGCATGCAAGTGCGCAACCACATCCAAAAGCTGACGATCGAGCTCATACTGCAACCAGACATGATACGAAACCTCCGACCATTCGGCATGCGAAGCGACCGCGAGAGCATCAACCTTTTTCGCATCAAACACCGACCACTCGCCCCATTGCGAAAAGTCCGCCGTACCGAACTCATCGCGCTTTACGCAGAAAACCGCATAGGGAATCACCCATTGATGGTTTTCCTTGAGGAAATTTTTGAAACTATCGGACGCGGTGATCGTCTTGGCATGCTTTTCAAAAACCAGCTTAAGTAAGCGCGTCTTGGCCGCCATCACACCTTCGTAATCGACTTGTGCAAGCGCATTCAATTTTCCACGCGCATCCTTAAGCTCCTTCGCGAAACCCGTCGGCATGGCATAGCCAAGATCGTCAAGACGCAGGTAAATCGGATGCAATGCATGGACGCTGATCGCCGAATACGGATACGAATCCGTCCAATCATGCGACGAGGTGGTGTCGTTGATCGGCAAAATTTGAATGAGCGTGAGACCGATTTGCGATGCCCAATCAGCAAGCATTTTGAGATCGGCAAATTCCCCGATACCCAAGCCGTTTTCACTGCGCATGGAAAACACCGGAATCGCCACACACGAGCCGCGGTAAAGTCCCGCTGCATCGCGTCGATATCCTTCGTCACTCACCGCCGTCCACTGGCTCTGCGCCAATGCCCTCGGCTCAAGCACGCGGTTCTCACCCGCTTCGAGCGACACGACGCGACCCGACTTCAAATCGCAAAGCCCGTATTTGTACTCGATGCGCCAATCGGTTGGTAGGTAAAGGTTCGCTTCCCAGCGATTCGCCGCGACTTCTTTCATCGATACGGCCTTAGCCCAATTCCAATCACCAATTTCACGCACCCCGCCAATCACGCACGGCACCATGCCCTCGGGCACCGCCGCCATACGCAGCACAAAACCGTGATTGGCATCTTTTGGGATCAATGACTCTGCAAAAGGACCACGCGCCGGCAAAATTACATCAAACGCCTTGGTCTCTAACACATGGTCCGCAGTACCGGCCGAACACCAGGTGTCCCGTCTCAAAATCACATCGTAGGCCGAAGGACCAAGCTCCGTTACCCGCGGACCCGCCCACTCGGCTAGTTCGACCCCGTTCCCCTCCTGCCTGAGCTGATAAGAATACTCAACCCGCATGCGTCTCGCTCCCCCCACATCGACACCAAGCTCCCATTGTTCGGCATTGATCCAGCGCATCGGCAGCACCTGCTCAACCCTGCCTACCCTATCACCAACAACGGTTGCCAGTTTCAAAAAAAGCGACTGACCCGGCTTCGTGTGGTAATTGACTCGAAAAACAACTTTCATGAATGGCAGGGGCAACTCAAACTAATACCGTCAAATCTAAAACCGATGAAAATAATTTGAACCAATTTTCCCACCGGAGACGATTGCATGCTGACGCACACTTGCTAAAGTAACACCATGACACCCGAAATTTCCATCCTCTCGCAAATCGCCCCAGCGCCTGGTGGTTTCTCGCCACTCTACATGCTCATCATCGGTGTCACGATGGTCGCCAGCATGCTCATCAGCGGCATGCTCAAGCGCCGCTTCGGCCAATATTCGCAAATCCCCCTCAGCATGACTGGAGCCGAGGTGGCCGAACTCATGCTCCGCCAGAACGGCATCCACGATGTCCGTGTCATTAGTGTGGAGGGCCAACTCACCGACCACTACGACCCGCTCAAGAAAACCGTCAACCTCAGCGAGCCGGTCTACCATGTGAACTCGGTTGCCGCCGCAGCCGTCGCCGCCCACGAGTGCGGCCACGCAATCCAGCACCAGCAAGCCTATCATTGGCTCACCTTCCGCTCGAAAATGGTCCCCGCCGTTCAACTCTCGAGCAAAATCCTCAACTTTATCATGATCGCCGGTCTGGTCGGGGTCAGTTTGATGAATAACCCCACCATCCTCTGGACCTGGGTTGCTCTCTTCGCCGTCACGACACTCTTCTCGATCGTGACCCTCCCAGTCGAATTCGACGCAAGCCGCCGAGCTCTGGCTTGGATGGAACGCAGCGGCATCGCTGCCAGCATGGAGCACGAACGAGCCAAAAACGCACTTTTCTGGGCTGCCATGACCTACGTCGCTGCCGCCGTAGGCTCGATCGCACAGTTGCTCTATTTCCTGATGATGGCCCTAAACCGCAGGGAATAACCGCAGGGAATAAACGGCTTCAGGCGCATTCAGCCATACGAAGCCGCGGTCCAAAGCATCACGCGTTCAAGGAGGCCCTTTTCTCGGGCCCATGCTTGACTCTACCCCGCCAGATTGTTTCACTGGTGGGGGCGACGATTGATAATCAACTTATATTTATCAATTCGGAGCGTCTTGTTTCTAAATTGATTTACCTCCAATGGACTGGTCCTCACCCTTCTGGTATGCCGCGTACATCTTGGTCCTCATCGGACTTGCCGGCTTCGGCTCTCATCGTCTCGCGATCGTTTTTCTCTACCTCAAGCACGCTCGCAACCACCCCAAGCCGCAAGCATTTTTCGAAGATCTCCCGGTCGTCACCATTCAACTTCCGGTCTTTAATGAAATGCATGTGGTCGATCGCTTGCTCAATTCGGTCGCAGCCCTCGATTATCCAAAGGAAAAACTGCAAATCCAATTGCTCGATGACTCAACCGACGAAACGGTCGACATCTGCCGCGAGGGCATTGGCCGTCTGAAGACGCTCGGCTTCGATGCCGACCACATCCATCGCAACGACCGCACCGGTTACAAGGCCGGCGCTCTAGAAAACGGCACCCGCATGGCCAAGGGCGATTTCCTGCTCATCCTCGATGCGGACTTTGTTCCGAATCCGGACCTACTGCAAAAAACGATCCACTTTTTTACCGATGAAAAGATCGGCATGATTCAGACCCGCTGGGGCCACCTGAACCGCAGCTTCAATGTATTGACTCGCATCCAGGCGATGTTCCTCGACGGTCACATGGAGCTTGAGCAAACCGCCCGCAACCGCTCGGGCCGCTTCTTCACCTTCAACGGCACCGGTGGCATATGGCGCAAGTCCTGCATCGCCGACGCCGGCGGTTGGGAACACGACACGCTCACCGAGGACATGGATCTCAGCTATCGTGCCCAACTTAAGGGCTGGCGCTTCATTTTTCTCAACGATGTTGAAACCCCGGCCGAATTACCCATCGACATGGATGGATTCAAGAGCCAGCAACACCGCTGGACCAAAGGCTCGATCCAGGTCTGCAAAAAAGTCCTGCCCGCCATCTGGCGCAGCGATGTTCCCTTCAGCGTGAAGGTCGAGGCCACCTTTCACCTGACCTCAAACTTCGCCTACTTGCTCCTCATCCTGCTTTGCTTCCTCATCTACCCCAATCAGCAATGGCAGCCGGATTTCGGGAAACTCACCTACTACATCATCAACGTGCCGATCTTCTTTTTCTCATCGGTATCGGTGATCGTGTTTTATCTTTTCTCACAAAAAGCCCTGCGACCGGGCACATGGTGGAAAGAAATCCCCTACCTGCCACTCCTGCTTGCCCTCGGCATCGGCATGTCAATCAGCAACGCCAAGGCAGTGATCGAGGCGCTGTTCAATCACCAAACCGCCTTCGTCCGCACACCGAAGTACGGCATCGGCCAGAACAAGGCCACCGATTGGAAAAAAAGCAGCTACAAGGCCATGAAGACCCTCACGCCCTTCGTCGAGCTGCTCTTCGGCTTTTTCTTCCTCTTTATTGTGATCGAGGCCGCCATGAAGGGCAATTTCTCGTCCGCCATCCTGCTGCTGCCTTTCCCCATCGGATTTTTCTACACATCGCTCGCTTCACTCACCCGCATGGTTTCGGGCGAATCCGCCCAAACAGCCGCCAGTGCCGCAAAACGCAAATCCCCCTGATGCGTCCCGAACTTAAAAATCGGCAAATGTTTTTGGTGGCCCTCCTTGGGCTGCTCACCGCTTGCGGCCTCACGAGCTGTGGCACCGGAAGATTTACCGGCATCGGCAAAGATAACCGCAACAAGATGATCGTGAGCATCAATGACCAAAAAATGCTGCTCGTACGTGATGGAGTCCCAGTTAAAAGTTACAAGATTTCAACCTCCAAGTTCGGCTGTGGCGACCGCCCCGGCAGCAACTGCACCCCACTCGGCCGCCTCCAAGTCGCAAAAAAAATCGGCTGCGACTCACCCCTTGGCAGCGTTTTCAAATGCCGCCGCAGGACCGGCGAAATCCTCAAGCCAAACGCACCAGGCCGCGATCCGGTGGTCACCCGCATTCTCTGGCTCAAAGGCACCGAAGTCCGCAACCGCAACGCCTTCAAACGCACCATCTACATTCACGGCACCCCCGAAGAAAAACGCCTTGGCAGACCCGCATCCTATGGCTGCATCCGCATGTCCAGCCGTGATGTCGCCGACCTCTTTGACCGGGTCGGACATGGGGCCGATGTCTTCATTATCCGCAAATCCATCCGTAGCTCGGCTTCCCGGTCCAACCAGATGGCTGAATTCAAAACAGGCAACAGCCCCCATAGCTGACTACCTTGCCGTCGATCAATTTCGCGAAAAGACGAGCTTGACACCTAGCCCGCTTTCCCTATTTTCCCCCCCCGCACGCAAGCGAACTACCTTTCATAATTCATCATGGCCAACCACAAGTCATCCGTCAAACGCGCCCGCCAGACCATCGTCCGTACCGAGCGCAACCGAGCCGCCAAGAGCCGCATCAAAACCTTGCGTAAAAAGACTCTCGCCGCCATCGCAACCGGCGACAAAGACAGCGCGGCCAAGGCCAGTGCGGAATTCTCCTCCGCTGTGGACAAGGCTGCCAAGCGCAACCTCATTCACCCGAACAAGGCCGCCAACCTTAAGAGCAAGACCTCCAAGTCCCTTGCAGCCATCGCCTGAGGTGGCAGAATCCGGAACCACCGGAACCTACTGAAAAATCAAGCGGACCGGTCACCCGGCGCCGCTTTTTTTCTGAACCCAATGCCCGAACCCGCAGCACCCAACCGCGCGGCCGCCGCCGCAAAAATCGCCGCCAACCCCGCCGACTACAAAGTCTGCGAAGGGTGCGACTCGATCGTCGGCAGCACAGCAAGCCTCTGCCCCAACTGCCACGGCTACCGCTTCGACCCGACATCTGAACGCGTGGTCAACCAAGCCCGCGTCCTCGGTAGCCGCGAACAAACATCGGTCACTGCCGATGACTTGAACTAAGCCCCCCATGGATCCAACCGTTGGTTTCAAGGAATGGCAAGTGGTCTGCGACGCTCTCGCCAACGGCAACCAAAATGTGATTTTGCGCAAAGGCGGCATCCACGAAGGCCGCGAAGGATTCTCCTTCGCCCATGATTCGTTTTTCCTCTTCCCCACCCGCTTCCACGCCCAGACCGATCATGTCCGCGAAGGCGAGGTTCAATCACTCGCCGAATGGCAGGTCGGCGACACGGTCACCATCACCCATCGCGCTGAGGCAATCCACGCGATCACATTGACCGATTGGCAAAAGGTCGCCGCACTCGCCTCCTTTCACATCCTCACCGAAGCCACCGTGCGCGAACGCTTCGACTGGCAAGGCAAAGGCATGAACTCCGGCAGCATCCATGCCGCACTGGTCCGCGTATTCAAACTGACCAAACCCTGGGAACTCACCTACACTACAGCTTTCGGCGGATGCCGCAGCTGGATCAAGCTTCCACCTGCACCCGCCAAGGATGAAACCCCGGTGATCTCAACGGAGAAATTTGCGGAAATCACCAAGATCTTTGAAAACCTCGCGCAGGTCACCGCCTAATACACAACCATGACCTTGCACCTACAGGGTCTCACCCCGGAAACCTCCACAGGCAACGCGCCCATCGTCACGCGATTCGCACCAAGTCCCACTGGCCTGCTGCACATGGGTCATGCCTACGCCGCATGGGTGGCCCGAGAGCTCGCCCGACAAAGCACGGAGGGCCGCTTCCTGCTGCGCTTCGAGGATATCGACGCCCCCCGCGTGAAAGTACCATACTACGAAGCGATCGAAACCGATCTGCAATGGCTCGGTCTTCCATGGGACCATACTCCCCTGCGGCAATCAACTCGCAGCGCCGCCTATCAAGCCGCACTTGATCAGCTGATATCCATCGACGTGATTTATCCGTGCTTCTGCACCCGCAGCGAAATCCTCGCCGAAACCATACGCATCCCCTCCGCGCCGCATGGCCCAGACGGCCCACCTTACCCTGGCACCTGCCGCATACTGAGCCCCGCCGAGCAGAAGAAAAAAATCGAGGCAGGCATCGCCCATTCGTGGAGACTCAACTCCGCACTCGCCTCAGAACTCAGCGGCCCACTCGACTTCACCGACCTACGCTTCAATCACATTCGCGTCGATCCATCCCTGCTTGGTGATGTGATCCTCGCCCGCAAGGATATCGGCCCGGCCTACCACCTGGCAGTCGTCGTCGATGATGCTTTTGAAGGCGTCACGCATGTCACCCGCGGCGAAGACCTTCTCCATTCGACGCATGTCCACCGTCTGCTCCAAGCGTTACTGCAACTTCCAGCACCCAAATACCTTCATCACGAATTAGTGCCCGACAAATACGGCAAACGCCTCGCAAAACGCGCAGACTCGCAGTCTATCCAATTGCTTCGGAACAACGGCAAAAATCCGCATGAGATTTTCGAACAAATCTCGATCGCGCTCAACCATCATTCCGACCCGAACTGAACCACCATCGCCAATCATTTGTATTCAAAAATAACGACTCTAATTGGAGTCGTTGGCGAACATGGTCCGGACTTGCGCCAATATCGGCACATCCGCTGGAGCCCACTCAAGAAGATCCAATTCGTTGATGGTAAACCATGAAACTTGTTCGTGACTCATCAATTTCATTTCGCCACGGCAAATCGTGCAAACATAGGGCAGCAACCGAACATGCAGTTCCTCATACTGCCAATCAACCGGCTCGAGAGCACCGGCAACCGTAATCTCCAGATCCAGTTCTTCGCGAATTTCGCGAGCCAACGCTTCTTCCGGCGACTCTCCAGGATCAACCTTGCCACCCGGGAATTCCCACATGCCACCGAGAAACTTTCCTTGCGGCCTTAGCCCCGCGAGCAGCCGTCCTTCGTCATCACGGATGATGGCACAAACAACATCAATCATGAACTGCGTAATATCAAAGTTCGAAAAAGATAAAACAATGAAGCCGCCGGGTTAAGACCGGGCGGCTTCAAAAAATCAAAGCAATGAAGCTTGATGGTGAAAATCAGGCGAAAGTTCCGCCTTCTTTCTTGTCATCCTTCTTGCCGTCGGACTCCCCATCTTTTTTGCACTTGTCTCCGCAGGAGCTAGCAAGCGCACCTTCCTTTTTGTCTTTGTCACATTTCTTTTCGCAATCTTTGTCACACTTGCCGCGATCGGCAAGAATGGTACCTTCTTTCTTCTCCTTGTCGCATTTGCCTTTTTCGCATTCGTCAGCGTACGACATCGGAACGACAAGCATGGATGCGCAGAGCGCGGTGATGAACAGTTTCATAGTTTTTGTTGTGTTTGTGGTTACAGGCTACGGATGAACTCTAGCCCATAGGATAAATCGTCGCCAGAGAAAAAATTATCCAAATATTTCTCATTTTGGAAAAAATTTCAGCTCGGAGAGCGCTTCGGCACTCGAGTGCCCGGCTCTCAGGCCCTAACCCTGCAAGGCCCGCAGCGCCCCGCGCACCAAAACCTCCACCGCAGCACCGGCATCTTCATCGAGGACCCTGCGAACCGCCTTTCGCGCATCGACCTGTTTGTAGCCCAAGGCAATCAGCGCCAACTCAGCATCGGCGGCCGACTCACTCACCGCCCCCGCCGCAGCGTCCTGCCAGGTGTCGGCCACCCCAACCTTGTCCTTGAGCTCGAGCACGATTCGCTCGGCAGTCTTTTTGCCAAGTCCCTTGATCTTTGAAAGCTCCGCGATATTTCCAGCAACAACGCAGCCCTTGAAGCTCGCCACCGAAAGTCCGCTCAGCACCACCATCGCAATCGCCGGCCCGATGCCACTCACCCTTTCAATGAGCATCAAAAAAACATCGCGTTCTTCCTCGCTCGCAAATCCATAAAGCGTGTGCGTGGTCTCCCGAATGTGCAAATGCGTCCGCAAATCCACCTCCAGACCCTCAGCCGCATGCAGGCGGTCGAAGGTGGAAAGCGGCACCAAAACCTCGTAGCCCACCCCATGCACATCGACCACCAGGCGGTTTGGATAGGCCTCAATCACCTTGCCACGAAGTCTTGCGATCATTTGCATCAAAAGATGAGGAACCAATAGCCGCCGTCAATCCTCAACACCACGCGCAAACACCAAAGTTCCCGCTTCACCGTTTGTAAAACCATGGCATGATTCAATACATTCGCTTCGCGTGATCTCACTGCCGAAAAAATTCCGACGCGCCGCCAGCCTCACCCTGGTGCTGATACCCCTTGCGCTACTGGTTTGGTGGATCGTCCCATGGTTCATTCCGCTTCCGGAAAACTTGCTGCAAAGCCCGAGCGGATCCGAGCTCATCCTCGATCGCAATGGCATCCCGCTCACCCACCTCGCACTGCCGAATGCCACCCGCTCGCTGCCGGTGAATTTTTACGATCTGCCAAAAACGATCATCGACTGCACACTGGCCGCCGAGGACAAACGTTTCTTTTCTCACAGTGGAGTCGACCTGCTGGCCACAGCCCGTGCCCTCAAGGACCTCGTCGCCCATCGCGAAATCATCTCGGGAGCCTCAACCATCACTCAACAACTTATCAAAATTTCCTCACCCCCCGCACACCGCACTCCACTCACCAAGATTCGTGAAACACTGGCCGCCCGCCGCCTCGAAATACTTTGGTCGAAGAAGGAAATTCTGACCGCTTACCTCAACCGGCTCGACTACGGCAACCGCCGCACCGGCATCGCGGAAGCCGCGAGCTTCCTTTTCCAAAAACCTCTCCCCGACCTCTCGCTCGCCGAAGCCGCACTGCTCGCCGGCCTCCCACAATCACCATCGCGACTCAACCCGCTGCGACACCCGCACCGCGCAATCAAACGCCGCGATACAGTCCTATTGCGTCTCGATGCAAAAGAAAAATCCGACACGGCAAAAATCCATACCGCGCTCGCCGAGCCGCTTTCACTCCGCCCTCTTCGTGAACATGAAAATACACCATGGATCCGAACTTTCTCACGCCCGCAAACAAATGCGCCAACGCGTTGCACGATCGACTCCCAACTTCAAAACGACTTTGAAAAAATCGTCAGCGAGGAAACCGCAAAACTCAAGGATGCCAATCTTCGTCATGCCGCGCTCGTCTGCATTCACAACCCAACTGGTGAAATCCTCGCGCTCGTCTCTTCGGCAAATTGGCACGACTCGCGTGGCGGGCAATTCAACGGCGCGCTCATTCCTCGCTCGCCCGGCTCAACGCTCAAGCCCTTCACTTACCTGCTGGCGATGCAAAACAACCAACGCAGTCCGGCCTCGATCCTCGCCGACATCCCAAGCCCATTTCGCACTCCACAAGGTCTTGAACTGCCGGAAAACTACGATCGCAACTATCGCGGCCCGGTCACACTTCGCAGCGCCCTTGCCTGCTCGCTCAATGTCCCCGCCCTGCGCGAACTCAACGCCCTTGGTGGCCCAGCCATCCTTCACAACGCGCTAACCCAACTCGGACTCGGCACTCTCGGCAATGACCCCACGCCATACGGACTCGGCCTCACCCTTGGCAACGCGCCAGTCCGCTTGCTCGAACTCAGCAATGCCTATGCAACCCTTGCCAGGCTCGGCCATCACCTTGAACCCATCCTTTTCCAAAAAAACAAAACCCGATCAATACCGCAACGCTTGCTGCCCGAAATCTCAAGCTACCTCATCGCCGACATCCTCTCCGACCCCAACGCCCGCGCCCCATCTTTCCCACCTGGCGGACCTCTCGACCTGCCCTTTCGCTGCGCTATAAAAACCGGCACTTCCTCCAACTACCGCGACAATTGGTGCATCGGATACACACCCAAATTCACCATCGGCGTATGGGCCGGAAATTTCGAAAACCAACCGATGAAAAACCTCTCCGGCATCTCCGGTGCCGCACCCATTTTCCATCGCGCGATGATCCGACTTCACAACAAACAAAACCCTTCATGGTTCACGCAACCTGCCGGACTCACTGAAATTACCATCGACACCCGCAATGGAAAAATCATCTGCCCCGATACTCAAAACCCACACGCCCGCAACGAACTCGTCCCAACATGGAACCAACCCGCCATTGCATTGCCCACCGATTACGATGAGTCAGGCCGCGCGCTGCTCGATAAAACCTACACCGATTGGTGCAGCAGCCCCCACAATCATCGCCGCAACGAACTCGCTCTCAAATCCACAAGCGAATTGCACGAAACACTTCGGATCATCACGCCGACCGACGGCGTCACCCTGCTCATCGACCCCGACATTCCCGCCCGCAGCCACCACTTTCGCCCGGTTACGAATCTTCCCGGCATCGCGTGCTGGTCCTCAAACACCCTCAGGATCGAAGCTTCCCAACCGGAGCCTCTCATTCATCTCAGCCCCGGAACCCACCAACTTACCGCGACCGACCCACGAAACGGTCACTCCCAGACGATCACGATCCATATGAAGTCCCTCTGATCCCGCCGTTCATCGATCTTTGCCAACAAATTGTTTCAGAAATCCTAAATACCTAAAATAACAATATGTTGTGTTGTTTTTTAATTTAAACACCATATTTAGATACTTTTTGCTTGTCTGGATTGCGGTCTCCGCGCCTAGCCAGTAGCTTGTGGACACCCGAATCCCTCCGGGCCATTCCCAATCTCCTGTTCCATGTACCTCAAAACTCTCGAAATCCAGGGCTTCAAATCCTTCGCCGACAAAACCGTGTTTGAATTTGCCGAGGGCGTGACCGGCATCGTCGGTCCCAACGGCTGCGGCAAATCCAATGTGGTCGATGCGATCCGCTGGGTGCTCGGCGAAACTTCCGCCAAGGCCCTCCGCGGTGGCGAAATGGCCGATGTTATTTTCAACGGCACCGAAAAACGCAAACCGCTCGGCATGGCCGAAGTCACCCTCACGATGGCCGATTGCGAACAGGCGCTTAAGGTCGATTACAACGAAGTCTCGATCACCCGCCGGGTCTATCGCGACGGCAAATCGGAGTACCGCATCAACAACACGCTGTGCCGCCTCAAGGATATCCACGACATGCTCATGGATACCGGCATCGGTCGCACCGCATACTCGATCATGGCGCAAGGTCAGATCGATCAGATCCTTTCGTCAAAACCCGAAGAACGCCGCGCGGTGTTCGAGGAGGCCGCCGGCATCACAAAGTTCAAGCGCGAGAAAAAGGAGGCGCTGCGCAAACTTGAATACACCGAAGCCAACCTGCTTCGCGTTTCGGATGTGCTTGCCGAGCAAGAACGCCGCATGAACTCGCTCAAGCGCCAAGTCGCGAAAGCCCGCCGCTACCAGGCACTCGCCGCCGACACCCGCGTACTCGACTCGCACCTCGGCCATCGGAAATTCATCGAGCTCACCGCCGAACGCGATGAATTGCTCACCTCGATCCGCGGCCTCGAAGTCCGCGACACGGAGCTCTCGATGCAACTCCCTGCAAAAGAGGAAGCAGTGAACGAAGCCCGCGCCGCCGCCCGCGTCTTCGAAGGCGAACTCGCCGAAATTCGCCAGCGCCTCAACGAACACCGCAACGCACTCAACAGCGCCGAAGGACGCATCGCTTTCAACGAGGAACGCAAACACGAACTCGAGTCCCGCATCCGCCAGAACCGCGAGGACATCCAATCGACTCGCGACAAACTCGCTCAACAGGAATTCGATTTCATCGCCGCCAACGAATCGCTCGATCAGCTCAACCGCCACATCGCCGAGAAGGAATTGCGCCTCGCCGAAATGGAGGAACGCACACGCGGAGCACGCGCCGAACGCGAGGGACTCGAAAATTCGCTGCGCACTTCGCGCGCCGAAGCGAACCGCACGCAGTCGCTCATCGCCGCCGTGCAGGCAAAAATCGAATCATCTCTCTCCCAACTCGAAGGCAACCGCGACCGCGCCCGCCAACTCGCCGATGAGGAACAACGCCTCAACCTCGAAATGGAAGAAGGCCGCGCCGAGCAATCACGCATCCAAAGCGAAGTCGAAACATCCGCCGCGCAAATTTCCGAACTCGAAGAGGCATTCCAAAGCGCCGAACGCGCCTACCAACACACCCGCGGCGACCTCGATGCCGCACGCACAGCCGCTGTGGAATCCAACCGCGCGCTCGCCCAACGCTCGGCCCGCTTCGAAGCAGTGCGCCAACTCGTGGAAAGCGGCGAAGGCTTTGAAAAAGGCACCCGCAATGTGCTCAACGGACTCGACGAGCCCGACCATTTCAAACCCTCCATCCACGGCGTGCTGGCCTCATTCATCGAGGCCGATAACGACTGCGCCCGCGCCGTCGAATCCGCCCTC
>CAZXHZ010000095.1:0-3311 GCA_964639755.1 uncultured Luteolibacter sp.
GAAAATTTGGATCAACACCGATGTGAAAGACATCGACTCTTTCACCTTCGACGACATCCGACTCGAAAACTACGAATCACATCCGCACATCAAGGCGCCAGTCGCGGTGTGATGAGTGAGGTCTTCCACACAACTTAAAACACGGGCCGGTGATCGAAGTCATTTATCAAAAAGGCCTTTACCTTCCGGAGCTCGATCTCTGGCTCGACCCACGCTCCCCAAAGCCCCGCGCATTCATATCCCACGCGCACGCCGACCATGTCGCGCGCCACAGCTCGACGATCTGTTCGGAGGTCACCGCACGGCTACTGCGCGATCGCTTCCGCATCTCTACCGACAGGGTTGAGCCCCAGCCGTTTCACTCTGCATTCACTGACAAAAATTTCCGCATCACGCTTCTCCCCGCCGGCCACATCGCCGGCTCGGCCATGATCCACATCACGCGCCTCTCGGACCAGTCCAGCCTGCTCTACACCGGCGATTTCAAAAACCGCCCTAGCCGCACCGCAGAACCAATCGCTTTCGCACCGGCCGACACACTCATCATGGAAACCACCTTCGGCCTGCCACGCCACCGGTTTCCCGAAACTGCCGAAGTGGAAAATGAAATACTCACATTCGTTCGCGAAAGTTTCGCTCAAAACCAAACTCCTGTCCTCCTCGGTTACTCGCTGGGCAAATCCCAGGAAGCGCTCGCGCTGATGCACGAACACGACATCCCCGCGTTACTTCACAAGGCCGCCGCAAGCATAACCCGATCCTGCATCGCTGCTGGAATTCCTCGGCTAACCGAACCTGTGGAGTTCGACGGACACGCGCCCGAAGGCCATGTCATCATCGCGCCACCGCATGTGATGCGCTCAAAAAAACTCATCGGCCTCAAAGCCAAGCGTACTGCCATGCTTAGCGGCTGGGCACTGCAACCCGGCGCGAAATTTCGCTATGGTGTCGATGAGGTCATTCCCTTTTCCGATCACGCCGATCACCCGGGCCTCATGCACTGCGTCGAATCCGTCCGCCCTAAACGCGTCATCACTACCCACGGCTATACCCACGAATTCGCAGCCGAACTTCGCGCGCTCGGCTTCGAAGCATGGTCCGCTAACGGCAACGACCAACTGGAATTTCATTTCAACCGGAAATAATACTCATCTGATTTACCATGCCTGCTTCCATGCGCTCACTTGTCATTGTCACGATCGCCAGTCCACTCATTGCTCTGCTGATGCCTTCATGCGCAACGGACACCCCATCATCCTCAGATCGCGACTACTGGGGTCACCGACCCGGACCAAAAAATTTCAAAACGGTCATCATCGATGCCGGCCACGGCGGCAATGACCCGGGCGCCATCAGCCCCCATACCTGCCAAAAAGAAAAGGATCTCACCCTCGATATGGCCAAACGCATCAAAGCTGAACTCGACGGATTTAAAACCATCCTGCTGCGCGATCACGACCACTTTATCGAACTCGATGATCGTGTCGCCCTCGCCAACAAGCGCGATGCGGTGCTCATCAGCGTCCATTTCAACAGCGGACCCTCCCATGTGCGCGGACCCGAAACCTATTTTTGGCGCGTCGACAGCCACGGCCTCGCCACCCGCTTGCAACGCGCCATGAGTTCGGTCAGCCCTGCCGAAGAAAACAACCGCGGCCTGGTCCGCCGCCGCCTACGCCTCACCCGCAACCCAGAAATCCCCTGCGTCCTCATCGAATGCGGCTACCTCAGCCATCCAAGCGAAAGCCGCCTCGCCGCCGACCCAGCCTACCGCCAAAAACTCGCCGCCCAAATCGCCAAAGCGATCCGCACCCAGTCATCCATCGGCGATTCAGGCACCGGCCCGCTGCCCCGCCCGATCAACAGCCCGCCCAGCCGACCCACCGATGCCAAGGAATGAATTCAAACGAAAATCCCCCCCGACAAACCAATGCCGATTTTGCTGAAAATTTGAGGGAAATTCGAGTGATTTCCCGATTGACACTCGTCGATAGGATCCCTAGTTTGCGCCCCCCGCGCGGCCTCAAGCATCGTCGCACCCACCTCCTTACAAGCACATGAAGACATTTTCCGCCAAGCCCCAAGAAGTCGAACGCAAGTGGTATGTGATCGATGCCAAGGGCAAAGTCCTAGGCCAAGTCGCTGTTGAAGCCGCCCGCCTTCTCCGCGGCAAGCACAAGCCCACCTTCACCACTCACATCGACACCGGCGACTTTGTGGTCGTCATCAACGCCGATCAAGTGGTGCTCACCGGCGCCAAGGAAAACGCCAAGATCTACACCCGTTTCTCGGGATATGTCGGCGGACAAAAAGTCGAAACTCCTCGCATGGTTCGCGAACGTCGCCCCATCCTGCTCGTCGAGCGCGCCGTCTATGGCATGCTTCCCAAGACCCGCCTCGGTAAAGCCCAATATTCGAAACTCAAGGTCTACGCCGGTGCCGAACACCCGCACGAAGCACAACAACCCGTCGCATACGCCGTCCGCTAAGCGCATCTTCAAATTTCTCTTACCATGTCCACCACCTCACCAAGCGCCACCGGCCGTCGCAAAACCGCAGTCTCGAGAGTCTGGCTCACCGAAGGCACCGGTCAAATCATCATCAACTCGCGCCCCTTCGAAGACTACCTTCCCACGATCGAACTCCAGAATGCGATCCTTGCCCCTTTCCAAGCAACATCGCTGGTCAACAAGTTCGATGTCAATGTGGTCGTCAAAGGCGGTGGCATCCACGCCCAAGCGGTTTCGATCCGCCATGCGATCTCCCGCAGCCTCACCCAAGTCGACCCCGAGAACCGCAAGGTCATCAAGCCACTCGGTTTCCTCACCCGCGACCCGCGCATGAAGGAACGCAAAAAGTCCGGTCAACCCGGTGCTCGCAAGCGCTTCCAATTCTCCAAGCGCTGATCCCTGCGATCACACCACTCAACAAAAAAACCGCAGCCCCATGGGCTGCGGTTTTTTTGTTTCAATGCGAGAAACCCAACTTACTTCGAAGCATTACGGCGCGAGCTGGCTGACCGCCAACCTCGCAAAGAGACGGCCGTTTGTTGCAAGACTTGTCGGCAAATAGACTCTCACGATATCAACTCCAGGCGCGGCGGCGTTCGCTTCTACAAGCTCCACTACCCCCGGCAGACCGCTGCTATCCTGCCAGTCGGAAACAAGATCCCGACTAACCTCAACACTTGCGGCAATACTCGAGTCACTGGCAACAAGCTGAGCACGACGATAGCTGAACACCAGATAGGGGTCACTCACACCATCGCCATCAGGATCGGCCGTCACATTCGACGCGGTCGGAGACAAACC
>CAZXHZ010000096.1:0-5094 GCA_964639755.1 uncultured Luteolibacter sp.
GAATGCCAATGAGATTGAAAGATCAAGATTTTTTCACTTCCATGGCATAAACGCATTGCGCCATTCCATTCCCTAGCCCTGCTCAACCAAGCGCTTGAGCCTGTTTTTCATCGAGACTTTGGCGACGGGAGAAAGTCGATCGACGAAAAGAATGCCGTTGAGGTGATCGATCTCATGCTGCAAGGCGCGGGCGAGAAGGCCGTCGGTCTCGATCACCATAACCGAGCCATCGAGCTGCGGCAGGGTCGCCTTGACATCGAGCGGACGAGATACTTCGGCGCTGATTCCACGAATACTCAAACAGCCTTCGGTGTCGGATTCCATTTCTTCACCATATTCCAACTCCGGATTGATGAACACGAGCGGCATGATGTCTTGCAGCTCCACATCCTCGCCGTTGACCTTAAGATACGAAACGCATTCGGGATCGAACGAACAATCGATCACCGCAAGTCGAATATCCTTACCAACCTGCGGCGCGGCGAGCCCAACGCCATTTGCATCAACCATAGTCTCGAGCATGTCGCTCACAAGCGTGCGAAGCTCATCGTCAATCTCAGTGACGGGTTGGCAACGTTGGCGGAGAACGGGGTGGCCGTATTGGACGATTTCGAGGACCATGGATTCGCTTGGACGAGCGAAAGGCTAGCGCTCAAATGAAAAAGGTCAAATGCGCGGATCAGGCACATTTACCAAAGTCTTTTTATCAACTTGCTGGTTCGCCCACTCGCGCTAGATTGGCCCACGAACATGCCAGACCCTACCAACCTTCTACAGATGCTCCTCTGGATCGGAGTGGTGATCGCAGTTTTCAATGTAATCATCTTCGTTCATGAACTCGGCCATTTCCTTGCCGCAAAGTGGCGCGGTCTTAAAATCGAGCGGTTCCAGATTTGGTTCGGCAGACCGATTTGGAAAAAAGAAATCGATGGTGTGCAGTTCGGTCTCGGTTGGATTCCCGCCGGTGGATTTGTCGCACTGCCGCAAATGGCACCGATGGATGCGATCGAGGGCGGCGATAGCGAACGCGCCCCGCTTCCCGCAGTTAGCCCGCTCGACAAAATCATCGTCGCGTTTGCCGGGCCGCTTTTTTCGATGCTGCTGGCACTGGCTGCAGCCATCGCCGTATGGCAGATCGGCAAGCCCGCCGACTTTATCCCCTCACAAGAAATCGGGTACATCTTGCCCGACAGTCCGGCGGAAAAAGCTGGACTCAAAATTGGCGACAAAATCACCGCGATCAACGGTGAAGAAGTCAACGGATTCGCAGGATCGCTCAACTCAATCAGCGAGCGCATCATCCTAAGCCGTGGCAAGCAGATCACCTTCACGGTCGAGCGACCGGGCGAAGCCAAACCGCTCGATCTGATCTCGGGCTTCGAAACCGAAAAGAGTCATTGGTATCAACGCCGCGGACTGCGCCAGGTCGGCATCGATCCGGCAGGCCCGGCGATCGTCGGCGACATCAGCCCAAACAGCCCCGCCGCCGATGCGGGCCTCGCGAAAGGCGACCGCGTGATTCGCATCGATGGCGACAAGGTGCATGGTCTCATGCATTTCTCACAACACTTGCGCGAAAAAAATTGGCAAACCGTAAGAATCGCCGTGCAAGGGATCGACGGCCAAGTCCGCGAGCTCGACATTACACCCGAGCGACCGCTGCAACCGGCAGGCATGGATCCCAAGATCGGCATCATTTGGGACTCGCAAGCCGACATTGACAGCCGACTCATCAAGCCCAGCCCGCTCCGCCAGGTGAGGGACAGCCTGCATATGATGTGGGTCACGATCACCAGCGTGATTGCACCTGACTCAAACATCGGCGTCGATCACCTCAGCGGACCGGTGGGCATCGCAAAGATGCAGTACAAATTGTTGCAAACGGAGGACGGATGGCGGCGCATACTCGCCTTCATGGTGCTCTTCAATGTGAACCTTGCCGTGCTCAACATGTTGCCTTTTCCCGTGCTCGATGGCGGTCACATCACGCTCGCATGCTTCGAGAAAATTTTTGGCCGTCCCATCAAGGCGCGACCGCTTGAAATTTTGCAATCAGTGTGCGCCATGATGCTCATTGGTCTGATGATTTACATTACCAGCAAGGACATCGGTGACGGGATCGGCCGCAAGTCGGGCAAAAGCCAGGAAATCATTTTCCCTGCCGACTAGACCATGCCGATCGTACTAGCATCATCATCACCGCGCCGCAAGGAGCTGCTCGGACGAGCGGGCATTGAATTCGAGGTTGTGCCATCGCCCGCCGAAGAAGTGCACGACGCGTCGATGTCACCGGCGGCACTCTGCAAGTTCAATGCCACACTCAAGGCCGAGGCGGTTGCCGCCATGCGACCGGATGCGATCGTGATTGGCTCGGACACCCTTGTATTCATTGATGATGAACCGCTTGGGAAGCCTGCCGATCAAATCATAGCTCGCGCGATGCTGACGCGCCTTGCCGGCCGTTGTCACCAGGTGCGAACCGGTGTGTGCGTGATTTTCCCCAACGGCACTCGTCGCATTTTTCATGAGACAACCGATGTCTTTTTTTTGCCGCTCGATGACGCCGCGATCGAAGACTACCTTTCAAAGGTCAATCCCCTCGACAAGGCGGGCGCTTACGGCATCCAAGAGCACGGTGATCTGATCATTGCTCGTATCGATGGGAGTTTCGAAAATGTGATGGGGCTTCCAGTCGAGCAATTGCTTGAAGTTCTGGCATCGGCGAAATGAACCCGACGCCATGGCTGCCGTGACGCATTCTTCAGCGAATCGAATTGCGAAGCCTGTTGTGATAAGCGATTGTTGGTCAGTGAAACAACCGCGCAGATATCCGGTCATTTTCAATCCCAAGGCGCGCAGCCAAAGGGGTGGACGGGTGTTGCGCTTCATCATGAAGCATGCCAATCGCTTCGCGATCTATGCCACCAACAGCGCGGAAGAGACGCGCGAACTTGCAGCACGCTTTGCCGCCGAGGGTGAGCCTGTGGTGGTCGCGGCCGGAGGCGATGGCACGCTCAATGAGGTCGTGCGTGGTCTTGCCGGATCAAGGACCGTACTTGGAATACTCCCGGCGGGAACGATGAATGTTTTCGCACGCGAAATGGGCATTCCATTCGGCTCGCTTGAGCGTGCGTTTGCAATCATCGATCAGGGATCTACTCGCGAGGTTGATTTGTTTGAAGTCAACGACATCCCCTTCGTACAGATGGCAGGTGTGGGGTTTGATGCGATGGTGATCGAAGAAACGCGTTGGGAATCGAAAAAAATACTGGGCCCTCTCGCCTATCTTTTGGCTGCCGTTCGCGTGCTTGGTGAGAAACCGCCCAAGATGCGCGTCACGCTTTCGGATAACCGCGTCCTGGAGGGTGTCGCCTTGCTGGCTGGCAATGGTTCGCTCTATGGCGGGCCTTTTCCTTTTTTCCGCAAGGCCGACAATCATGACTCGAAACTTGATTTGCTCGTTTACAAAGAGGCGGGCTATCGCCTTGTGCTCGATTCGTTGCGCGGGCTTGCACTCGGCGGAATCGATCTGATGGACTCCGTCGATTATTTTCAAACCGAATCGTTCACTGTTGAGGTCGATCGTGAGGTGCCTGTCGAAGTCGATGGCGAAATTGCAGGACGATTCTCAAAAATCCATTTCGCGCAAACCTCCAGCCGCCTCCAGGTGCTGGCACCGAAAAACCAATCGGCAGGCAGTCTGGCGGAAAACCTCAAAGCATGGCTCACATGGCCACGCCGCCAACCGGAATCGGCGAGCACCCGCAGCGCCTGAAAAATGAAAATTTCACCACAATGGCTGAAGCGTTCCGCTCTTGCGGTTATGGTGTCGCTTGGCCTAGCCGCGCTCGCAATCGCATGGGCGAACATCGCGGCAAGTTGGGTAGCGAGAGGCAGAACTTTCGATAATGTCGATGCCGTGCCACAATCGGAGGTTGGACTTGTTTTCGGCACCAGTGATCGCACCAATGGTCGCGAAAACCTTTATTTCAAGCACCGTGTTGAAGCAGCCGCCATGCTATGGAACGCGGGAAAAATCCGCACGCTTATCGTATCAGGTGACAATCGCGCCCATGATTACAACGAGCCGGAAAAAATGAAGCGGGCACTTGTCCGACTCGGCGTTCCGGTCCAACGCATCGTTTGTGATTATGCAGGACTGCGCACGCTTGATTCGGTCGTGCGAGCCAAAAAAGTGTTCGGACTCGGATCAATCCTCTTCATCAGCCAACGCTTTCAAAACCAGCGCGCGATCTACATCGCCAAGGCCCACGGCCTGAACGCAACTGGTTACAACGCCCGGGATGTCGGGCCGCGCAATGGTTTCAAAACACGCGTCCGCGAAATTGGCGCGCGAGTCATCATGTGGCTCGATGTAAACATCCTCGACACCGAGCCAAAGCATCTCGGCGAGCGCATTGAGTTGCCAGAGTAGGATCAGGCCTGCAGTCAACTTCCCAAGAGCCGCTTCATGTCATCCACCAAGAGGGCGCGCCATTCGCCTTCCTCCAAGTCCTCCGGCAATTGCAAACCGCCGATGGAAATTCGTTTGAGGGCCACAACATGATTGCCTGCTGCGGCAAACATGCGGCGGACTTGGTGATAGCGACCTTCGTGCAGCGTGACGAGTGCTTCGCATTCGCCAATTTTTTCGAACTTTGCAGGCAGCAAGGGCTTGGTTTCTCCATTCAGCATGAGCGTGCCTGAAGCAAAGAGCTCGCCTTCATGACCTTCGAGAGGACGCGCGAGCGTAGCGTGATAAACTTTGTGGCATGCCGACTTCGGATGAATAATTTTGTGCAAGAGTTTGCCGTCATCAGTCATCAACAAGAGTCCGGTCGTGTCCTTGTCGAGGCGGCCGATGCAATTGAGGCCCGGGTTGCGATGGGCGAAGCGCTCGGGCAAAAGATCATAGACCGTGGATCCTGGATCGTCGGCGCTGCAGGTGAAACCATCGGGTTTGTTGATCATGATCGCAAACGGAAACTCAGGATCCAGCGGCTCGCCGCGAAAACGAATTGCCGCGTACGGTGTCGCGCTGTGATCATCGAGCGGCTCGCCATTTTCCTTGGTCACCGCGCCGGCACGGATCAA
>CAZXHZ010000097.1:0-1603 GCA_964639755.1 uncultured Luteolibacter sp.
ATCCTCCTCGGCATCCGCAGTTGCCGGCGCTTATGCAGTCAACAAACTCATCGGCGAACCTCTCAGCAAAAAACAACTGCTGCCCTTTGCGATGGCCGGCGAAGCCTCGGCCGACGGCGCATGGCATGCCGACAATGTCGCGCCCTGCCTGCTTGGTGGCATCGTTTTCATCCGCTCCAACGAAGAACTCGACTTCGCACAAATCGCCCCACCGAAAAACCTCTGGGCCGCGGTGGTGCATCCGGACATCGAGATCCTCACCAAGGTCGCCCGCGAAATCCTCCCCAAGGAAATCCCGCTCGAAAACGCCACCCAACAAATCGGCAACCTCGGCGGACTCCTCTGCGGCATCATCCAGGAAGACTACGGCCTCATCTCGCGCTCGATCCACGATGTGATTGCCGAGCCACGCCGCCAAAAGCTCATTCCGGATTTCTACAAAGCCAAACGCGCCGCACTCGCCGCGGGTGCACTCGGGTTTTCCATTTCGGGTGCAGGCCCCTCGGTCTTCGCCCTTTGCGAAGGCGAAGAAATCGCACGCAAAGTCGGCGATGCGATCAGCAAGGTGTTCTCAGCGATTCCGATCAACTGCCAAGCCTATGTCTCGCGGATCAATCCGCACGGCGTGCATGTGGTAGCCTGAATATAGCGGTACATCAGCGCACCGCAGCTTGATCACTTGCCCCAAGCGTCGAGCAAAGTCCTTGCCATCACACCCGGCGTCTCGGCCACGGCGATACCACATTCGGCAAGGATGCGCTTTTTCGCCTGCGCGGTGTCTTCTTCACCACCGACGATCGCACCAGCATGACCCATGCGACGCCCCGGAGGAGCAGTCGCGCCAGCAATGAATCCGGCAATCGGCTTCTTGCAATTTTCCTTGGCCCAACGCGCGGCCTCAACCTCGGCATTGCCGCCAATTTCACCGATCAAAATGATGGCTTCGGTTTCAGGATCTTCGTTGAACATTTGAAGCACATCGAGATGCGAGGTGCCATTGATCGGATCACCGCCAATGCCCACACAAGTGCTCTGGCCGTAACCGAGTTGAGTCAATTGCCAAACGGCTTCATAGGTCAGCGTGCCTGAACGCGAAACAACACCGACATTGCCGCGCTTGTGAATGTATCCCGGCGCAATGCCAATGCGGCAACCGCCATGGCTTTTCTCACCACGACCCGGCGTCACCAGTCCCGGGCAGTTTGGCCCGACGAGACGCGATTTGGATCCGGCAAGCATCGCCTTGACCCGCATCATGTCCATCACGGGAATCCCCTCGGTGATGCACACGATCAAATCCACACCCGCATCCGCCGCTTCGAGAATCGCATCGGCCGCAAAAGCTGGCGGCACGAAAATCGCCGATGCCGTGGCACCGGTTTCCTGCACCGCTTCGGACACGGTGTCGAAGATCGGTACGGTGTTTTCAAATTTCTGCCCACCCTTGCCCGGCGTGACGCCACCCACCACCTTGGTGCCGTATTCGAGTGAAAGCTGCGTGTGGCGCGCTCCAAAGCTTCCGGTGATGCCTTGGATGAGCACCTTGGTGTTTTCGTCGATGAGAATGGACATGGTTGAAAGGAGTTTCGGTTGTTTGTGAAAA
>CAZXHZ010000098.1:0-4284 GCA_964639755.1 uncultured Luteolibacter sp.
CAGCTCATGCTTGTGCAATACATGATCGATGATGAGCGCGTCTAGGTCGTCGCCGCCGAGTCGTGTGTCGCCATGCGTGGCAAGGACTTGGAAAACGCCCTCCTGCATTTCGAGGATCGATAGGTCGAAGGTTCCGCCGCCGAGGTCATAGACCGCGACCCGCGAGCGCTCGCCAAGTTTATCGAGCCCGTAGGCCAGCGCGGCAGCGGTGGGTTCATTGATAATGCGCAGGACTTCGAGGCCGGCCAACTCACCGGCGCGTTTGGTGTCGGTGCGCTGGGCATCATGAAAATACGCCGGCACGGTGATAACCGCCTTGGTGATGATCGTTTCCATGCGCCACTCGGCGATACGCTTGAGTTCCTTGAGAATCTCCGCGCTGATTTCCACCGGGGTTTTGTCGAGTAACAAAGGTTCGTCGCCGGAGCTTTTTTTTAGCGGATAGGGAAATGATTCGTGGATTTCCGCGAAACGGCGACCGATCAGGCGCTTGATGCTGGTGATTACGCGGTCGGGTTCGAGAGCTCTACGGCGCATGGCCTTGGTGCCGACTTCGACGCTACCGTCGCTGCCGATCCACACCGCGCTCGGAGTGATGCGGCGTCCGTCGGAGTTTGCCAAAAGCACTGGAAAACCCGTGTCGACCACGCCGACTGCGGAGTTGGTGGTGCCGAGATCGATGCCTAGAACAAGTTCGCTCACTGCGGATGGATAGGCAGGGTGAGTAGCTCCGTCAATGGCCTGAAGAGTGGCGCTTTGGTTTTCGGTTGCCCGCGATGTGGACGATCACCGGCACAATGAAGATCATGAGCGTGACAGCGGAAGTGCAAAGATCGAAGGATTTGCTGGCGAGAAAATCATGCACCGGGTGGTCGTGCGAAAGGAAATGGCGCGGGATGCTGAGTAGGAGCTTGATCCCAAGAATGCCAATCACAATGAATGCACAGGTTTCGAGAAAGTGGAAACGATGCATCAATTTGACAAATCCTTGTGCCGCGAAACGCATGGTCAGGATGCCAAGAAACACCCCGATGCACACAAGGATCAGCTTTGAAGGCATCGGAAAATTTTTCACATAGGCGACGGCAGCGACGACATTGTCTATTGAGAATGCAAGGTCCATGACCTCGACCGCGACCACGGTCGACCAAAAGGGACCGAGGCGTCCCAGTGTGTGGCGGTAAAGCCACTTACCTTCGGTGGCGACGGCCTCTGCGCCTTCCTCTTCAACCGATTCGTGGCGCGAAAAATGTTTCCACGAGAGCCACAGGAGGTAGAGACCGCCAAGGGGTTCCAGCCACCAGACCGTGATGAGCCAGGAGGCGAGGGCGAGGCAGAGTCCACGAAAAACATAAGCGCCGATGATGCCGTATTTCAGCGCTTTGCCGCGTTGTTTTGCGGGCAGACGCATCACCATCGTGGCGAGTACGGCGGCATTGTCGACTGACAGGATGCCCTCGATGAGGATCAGCATGAAGATGACTGTGACGCCGGCGGCCGGATCGGGTCCGAGAATCGTGTGGAGTAGGTCCATGTGCGGGCGAAAATGGCCAAGCGCCGTCGGGGTGGCAATGGCAATGTCGCGGATTGCAGCCGACGATTGCTGCAATCCGGCACTTGCCAGCCCTTCGGAAAGCGTTTAACCCATCTTAAACATTACCCATGGCTGCAAAATATACCGAAGAAGACATCAAGTCCCTGGACTGGCGCGAGCACATCCGCATGCGGCCGGGCATGTATATCGGGAAACTTGGTGACGGTTCATCGGCCGATGACGGGCTTTACATCCTGCTCAAGGAAGCCGTCGACAACTCGATCGACGAGCACATCATGGGCTTCGGCAAAGAGATCCGAGTCGACATCGACGAGCAGGGCAGGGTCGAGGTGCGCGATTTCGGGCGTGGCATTCCCCTGGGCAAACTTTTCGACTGCGCGGCACAGATCAACACCGGCGCCAAATACGACAGCGAGGCATTCAAGAAATCGGTCGGTCTCAACGGCGTCGGCATCAAGGCGGTCAACGCGCTTTCCGATTTTTTCGAAATCCAATCGTGGCGTGACGGCCAGACGAAAGCACTCGAGTTTTCGAAGGGAGCTCTCACGGTCGACATGAAGAACCCGCGTCGTGACGACGGGGACAATGGCACGCGTTTGGCATTCGAGGTTGATCGCACGATTTTCCCCGCCAAGGCGAAATTCAAAGAGACCTTTGTCGAGAAGATGTGCCGATATTATTCGTATCTGAATCCGGCGCTGACGGTCGTTTTCAACGGCAAAAAATTCCGCGCCAAGGATGGCCTTCTCGATCTCCTGCGCGAGGAAATGGAGCACGAGGCGCTTTATCCGCCGATTCATCTGGTCGGAAAGGACATCGAAATCGCCTTCACCCACAGTGCCGAGAGCAGTGAGGAGTACTACACTTTCGTCAATGGCCAGAATACTTCGCAAGGGGGCACCCACCTCGCTGCATTCCGCGAGGCATTGGTTCAGGTCGTACGTGGGTTTTACAAAAAACAATACGATCCGGCTGACATCCGCGCGGGCATCGAAGCGGCGGTGAGCGTGCGCATCGTGGAGCCGATTTTCGAATCACAAACCAAGACCAAACTCGGATCGACAACGATTGTTCCCGAGGGCGAGTCCTTGCGCACTTTTATTGGCAACTTCCTCAAGACTCATCTCGACAACTACCTTCACAAAAATCCGCAAGTCGCCGAGGCCATCCAGAAGCGGATTCTTTCTGCCGAGCGCGAACGCAAGGACCTCAAAGGTGTGCAAAAAATTGCCCGCGAAAGAGCGCGCCAAGCGAAGGTTCACAACAAAAAGCTCCGCGACTGCCGCGTGCACCTCGATACCAAGCACAAGCGTCGCATGGAATCGACGATCTTCATCACCGAGGGTGACTCCGCATCGGGATCGATCACCAAAAGCCGCGATGTCGAAACACAGGCGGTGTTTTCACTTCGTGGCAAGCCGCTCAACACCTTCAGCCTGCCGCGCAAGGTGGTCTATGAAAACGAGGAGTTCGCATTGTTGCAAGCGGCGCTCGACATCGAGGAGGGTATTGAAAATCTTCGCTACAACCGCGTGGTCATCGCGACCGATGCCGATGTCGACGGCATGCACATTCGTTTGCTGCTGCTAACCTTTTTTCTGCAATTTTTCCCCGAGTTGATTCGCGATGGCCATCTTCACATCTTGCAAACACCTCTTTTTCGTGTCCGCAACAAAAAGGAGACGATCTATTGTTACGATGACGATGAGCGCAAAAAAGCGCTGGAGAAACTTGGCAAGAATTCGGAGATCACACGCTTCAAGGGATTGGGTGAAATTTCGCCCGATGAGTTCGGTTTCATGATTGGGCCCGACATGCGCCTGGATCCGGTCGAGTATGAGGAAGGCAAAGGGGTGAGAGAGCTATTGGCCTTCTACATGGGAAAAAATACGCCAGAAAGGCAGGATTTCATCATCGAAAACCTCCGCGAGGATGTCGACAAGCAGGTGCAGGTGGCCTGATTCTTTGTGTTAGAAATGGTAGTGTCGATTTCGATTAGTAAAAAATCTCTGAACCTGACTTCAGATTAGTTGAGTTCAAAGCAAATACTTCGAGGCCTGTTCGACATCCTTGTCACCGCGACCGGATAGGTTTGCGATGATGATCGAGTTTGGTGGCAGACTCGGAGCGATTTTTGAAACATAGGCAATCGCGTGAGAGCTTTCGAGAGCGGGGATGATCCCTTCGCAGTGAGCAAGTTCCTTGAAGGCGGCGAGCGCTTCGGCATCGGTGGCGTAAGTGTATTCGACACGGCCGATGTTCTGGAGATACGCGTGCTCCGGGCCGACCGCGGCATAGTCGAGACCGGCGGATACCGAATGCGTCAGCTCGATTTGGCCGTCGGCATTCGCGAGCAGCCAGGTTTTGGTGCCTTGCAGGACGCCGAGCTTGCCGCCTTGGAATCGTGCGGCATGACGCTCGGGCATGATGCCATCGCCGCCGGCTTCGACACCGACCATGCGGACGTTTTCATCGCCGAGAAACGGATGGAACATGCCGATCGCGTTGGATCCGCCGCCGACGCAGGCGACAAGCAGATCCGGCAAGCGGCCTTCGCGTTCAAGGATCTGACGCCGTGCTTCGACACCAATGACCCGGTGAAAATCGCGAACGATCATCGGAAACGGATGCGATCCAAGCGCCGAGCCGATGATGTAATGCGTGTGATCAACCGTCGCGACCCAATCGCGCATGGCTTCGTTGACCGCTTCTTTGAGGGTGGCCTGACC
>CAZXHZ010000099.1:0-4373 GCA_964639755.1 uncultured Luteolibacter sp.
ACTGATTGAAGAGGGAGATTTCTAACCACGAAACACACGAAATTTCACGAATTGAAGAGAACTTTTTGGGTGTTTGATGGTTGTCAGTGGAGCGCTGATATCTGCCATCGTAAATCAGTAAATCAGTGAAATCAGTGGTTAATTCTGATCTCCGAATTAAAGACGCGGATTTCCTTTGAACCTGACTCGCGGATTTTTTTGCGAAGTTCGGTGATGGCTTGGCGGCGCTTGATCGCTTCGATTGCGGCGATGACTTCGGGTTTCATTTCCTCGAATTTGGCTGCCTCGGCAGGTTTGCGTGCGGTGATCTCGACCAAGTGCGAGCCAAGGCTGCTGCGAATGATGGCGGGTTGGCCGATGGGCAAAGAAAAGACTGCTGCGGCAAAATCGGCGGGCAGGCGGGACTTTGTCATCCATCCAAGCGAACCGCCGTGATCCTTGCTGGCGGGGTCGTCGCTGAGTTCGCGGGCAAGCGTGGCGAAATCCTTGCGCTGGGATTTGAGATCATTGAGCGCGGCGCCCAGCTTGGCGTCGATCTCCGACTGCGGGTGATCCATCGCGGCCATGAAAATGTGGCGGGCCTTGATCCGCTCGCTCATCGCCATCGACGCAGCGTTTTGATCGAACCACGCCCGCGCCTCTTCGTCGTTCACGCGGATCATAGGTGCGATCTGCGCCTCGATCCATTTTTCCTGCTGAATGCACGCGGCGACTCTGGCTCGAAGTTCTCCCTCGCTCGCGATGCCTTGGCCTTTCATCGAGCTTTCCATTTCACCCTTGGTGGTGAAGCGGCTGAGCATCGTTCGAAGGCGGGCGTTGATTTCATCGTCGCTGATATGAACCGAAGTTGTATCGTTCGCGATGTTGTTCCGCAGCAGGTCGTGATCGATCAGATCTTGCAAAGCCTTCTCGCAGGCCTGCGATTTTTCCACGGCACTGAGCGAATCGAATGACTTCCCCTCGAGCCAAACATTTTCGCGCATCGCGCGTTCGAGTTGGCTGCGGGTGATGAAATGCTTGCTTACGCGGGCGATGATATCGGGCCGGTTTGACAGGCTTTTATCGACAGCTTTGCACAACGGGCCTTTGAAAACGAAAAGGTCACCAAGCAGATAAGCCGTGATCACGCCAAGCATGGCGAGACGGACGATGAATTTGGCGGAAGTCGACATGAGATGACACGACGAAAAACTGGCTGCTGTGGCTATGAGCTCTATTTTTTACAGCACATCCAATTTTCTCTCAATTCACAATCAAGGAACTGAAGAATTCACTTTCTCACCGAATCTCCACCGTCGCGCCGGGGCGGATGAGATTGGGCAGGCGGATGGCGTCCCAGTTGGCGAGGCGAATGCATCCGGCACTGCGCGCGCGGCCGATGGTTTCAGGATCTGAGGTGCCATGCATGCCGATGCCGGGGCGGCTGGTGCCATTCCAGATCACGCCAACCGGGCTGTTGGGTCCGGGTGGGATGTTGATGGCGTTGTCGCTTCTTTTGCCGGTGTCGAGAAGTTGTTGGTCGTAGCGCCAGTAGGGCAACTCGACCATGTTGAGTAGTTTCCATGTGCCGAATTTGATGAATTGCGGTTTGCCCGGCGTGATGGGAAACGAGGCGACTAGCGAGCGGTTGGCTTTGGTGCTGGCGGGTGCTGTGCCATCTTCCGACTCATCGACTACCAAGGCGGCAGGTGCGGCTTCGAAGATCATTGCTTGATTGATTTTGGTATTCACCACCACATGGCGTTCGCTTAGGGCTGCGTCCGTTTCGTATTTCGCGCCGGTGAGTTTTTCGATTTCAAAGGGAACGACGTTCGGAACGATGATCGAGTCGCCGGGTTTGATGCTTTCAATTTTAACGCCAGCGTTGAGTTCGGTGAGGTAGGGGACATCGCTGTGGTAGCGTTCGGCCATGAACTCCGCGATGCTGCGGTAGCTCATTCTTTTGGCGGATGCCTGTAGGCTGCGTTTGATGGGTAGCGACGGATTCACCCATTTGTTCGCGACATCCGGTATGGTGGCTGTGGTCAGCGGCTCGGGCACCGATTTTTTTGCGGCACCAATGACTGCTGACCATTCGCCCGGCGGGTGGCCGTTGACTTCATTCCATGAGTTCACCGCGAGTTCGCTGAACTGGCCCATGCGGCCATCGATCACGCCCGGGCCAAAGTTCGATTTGTCGAGAAACACCTGCAAGCGAAGAGCTTCCAAGCCTTCGGGTTTGGTATTGTTTGCCGTGGCATCCGTGGTCGCTTCGACCGATGGAACCGCTTTGACGATTGGAGCGGTTTGGGTTGCGGGAGTTGTGCTTTCAACTTCGGTGGGTGCGGTCTCGGATGCGATTTCCGTTTCATCGGGAAGCGGCTGCGATGTGATGTCATCGTCGCCACCGATTGGCAGAGCCCTCAGAACAGGCCGATTGGTGGAATCCGTCGCAGGCTCCTGTGCGTGCGCCAAGCCGATTGCGATGCAGGTGGTGATGACGAAAATTCGTTTCATGAAAATGGCGATGATGGATGGATCAGGCCGGTTGATTCACGAATGTCTCAAGCCTGCCGGCAAGCATGGGTGGGACGACCGCGCGGACGAGGATATCGTTTCCTTCGTAATCCGTCGAGAGCACCTTGGCATCGCGGTGCAAAAGCCCCACGAGGTCGGCCCGTTGCTGAGGGATGCGGTAGTCAAGGCAGCGCACGCGGTCGGCGAGGGCGGTCGAGCAGGCGTTGAGCAGTTGCTCGAGCCCAGAGCGGGTGACCGCCGAAACGCGAAGTGCATCGGGAAACATCCGCGCGAGGGAGGCGATTTGCTCGGGATCGTCCACAAGGTCGATTTTGTTGAGGACCGTGATCGTGGGTTTGCCCTCTGCGCCGAGTTCGTCGAGCACCTCGAGAGTGGTGCGGTGGAAGCGTTCGATTTCGGGCGAGGTGGCATCTAGCACATGGATGAGGAAATCGGCGAGCACCGCTTCCTCGAGCGTGGCCTTGAAGGCCTCGACCAGTCGGTGCGGCAGGTTGCGCACGAAGCCGACCGTGTCGGTGAGTAGCAGCGGTTGGCCATCGGGCAGATCGATGCGTCGCGTGGTCGTGTCGAGCGTTGCAAAGAGCATGTCCTTGGCCATCACATCGGCGCCGCTCAGCACATTGAGTAAGGTCGACTTGCCGGCATTCGTGTAGCCGACGATGGCGGCGTGCGGGGTCTCGAGTTTCTCGCGTTCCTTGCGTTGGGTGCGGCGTTGTTTGCGGACCTGTTCGAGTTCGCGTTTGCAGCGATCGATGCTGAGGTTGGCCAGTCGGCGGTCGACCTCGATTTGTTTTTCGCCCATGCCGCGTGCCGCGCCACCACCTTGGCCTCCGCCGGATCCACCTTCGCGGTCGAGGTGCCCCCACATCCGCGCTAGTCGCGGCAGAGCGTATTGCATGCGGGCGAGTTCGACTTGCAGGCGTGCTTCCTTCGTTTGCGCTCGCTTGGCGAAAATATCGAGGATCACCTCCTCGCGGTCGATCACGCAGAGGTCGGCTAGTTTTTCCCACTCGCGTTGCTGCGAGGGCGCGAGACCATTGTCGATGACGATTACATCGCAGTCATGCGCACGGGCGAGGCTCACGATTTCATCAGCTTTGCCGGTGCCGCAGAGCAATTTCTTGTGCATGTCGCGGCAACGGGCGAGCACGGAATCGACCACCTCGATGCCCAGCGTCTTGACCAACTCGCCAAGTTCCTCGAGCAGCGACTCCGCCTCATCCATTTCTCGCGGATCGAAACAAAAGCGCACCAGAAGCGCGCGTTCGACCATCTCCGGTTTCTGCCTGACCTCAAACATCCGAGGCAGGGGTAGCACCGGATGGCGGTGCGGGCCATGCGAAATTTTTGCCAAGGCGGGCGATTTCCGCAGGGCAATCCGTTTCAACTCTTGCGGGAGACCGCCGTGGCGCTTAAGCCATGCCTGTCATGTCCGCAGACGCCACGCCACAAACCCATTCGACCGAGGCTGAACTCATCGCCATCCGCCGCGAGAAACTCGCCAAACTCCGCGAGCTCGGAATCGATCCTTATGGCGCGAGATATTCCGTCGATACCACCCCGGGCGAACTGCGGGCCAACTTCAGCGAAGGCCGCCGCGTGAAGATCGCGGGCCGCATCACCGCGTTGCGCGACATGGGCAAGTCGGTGTTCTTCCAGCTCGGCGATGTGCTCGGATCGATCCAGGGCTACCTCGGGATCAAGAACCTCGGCGAAAACGAAGCGGCCGCATGGAAATGTCTCGATCGCGGCGATTGGATCGGCATCGAGGGCGAAACCTTTCTCACCAAGACCGGCGAGCCGACTGTGAAGGTCGAAAATTTCACCGTGCTTTCAAAGTCGCTGCGGCCGATGCC
>CAZXHZ010000100.1:0-6889 GCA_964639755.1 uncultured Luteolibacter sp.
GACGAAACTTTCCGCAGCGGCCAGGCCCACACCAAGCTCATCGACACCAAGACCGAGTTGTTCCGCTTTCGTCCGCGCCGCGATCGCGCGACACGCACGCTGTCCTATATTTCCGACATCACCATCAACGGCAATCCCACCGCCAAGGGATGGAAACCCGCTGCCGCGCTGCCCAAGGCAAATGTTCCCGATTCGCTGGTGATTCAACATCAAGCGGTGGTGCCGAAGGGCAGTCGAGATCTTCTTCTCGAGCTCGGTCCCGAAAAATTCGCGCAGTGGATCCTTGCCGAGAAACGCCTGCTCATCACCGACACGACGCTGCGCGACGCGCACCAATCGCTGATCGCCACCCGCATGCGGTCGTACGACATGCTGCGAGTCGCCGAAGCAGTCGCACATCGCTTGCCGCAACTTTTCTCGTTGGAAATGTGGGGCGGCGCGACCTTCGACACAGCGATGCGTTTCCTCAGCGAATGCCCATGGGAGCGCTTGCGCCGGTTGCGTGAAAAAATTCCGAATATTTGCTTCCAGATGCTCTTCCGTGGATCCAACGCGGTCGGCTACTCGAACTACCCGGACAATGTCGTCGCCGGCTTCGTCAAGCATGCGGCGGATTCGGGCATGGACATTTTCCGCATCTTCGACTCGCTCAACTACTTGCCCAATATGCAGGTCGCGATGGAGGCCGTTCGCGAACATGGCAAAGTTCTTTGCGAAGCCGCGATCTGCTACACCGGCGACATCAACGACGAGAAACGCGACAAGTATTCGCTCAAGTATTACATCGCCAAGGCCAAGGAGGTCGAGCGCATGGGCGCACACATCCTCGCGATCAAAGACATGGCCGGCCTTTGCAAACCGATGGCCGCGGAAAAGCTCGTCACGGTGTTGAAACAGGAAATTGGCATTCCGATCCACTTCCACACGCACGACACTTCCGGTCTCAACGCCGCCTCCGTGCTCTCCGCATCCGATGCCGGCGTCGACATCGTCGATCTCGCCATCGCCTCGATGTCGGGTTCAACTTCGCAACCGAACCTCAACTCCGTATCGGCCGTTCTTGCGAGTACGGAACGTGATCCGGGGCTTGATTTCGATTCACTCAACGAGTTTTCCGATTACTGGGAGGAAGTGCTTGGATTTTACAAACCCTTCGACTCCGCGCCACGCGCTGGCACTGCTGAAGTCTACGAACACGAAATGCCCGGCGGTCAGTACACCAACCTCCGCGAGCAGGCCAACGCAATGGGCCTCGGCCACCGTTGGCGTGAAATTGCCCGCACCTACGCCGAGGTCAACCAGCTCTTCGGCGACATCGTCAAGGTCACGCCTTCGTCAAAAGTCGTTGGCGACATGTGCATGTTCCTCGTGACTCGCGGTATCCGCGCGGCCGATGTGCCAAAGCTCAAGCCCGGCTCGATCGATTTCCCTGAGTCGGTGATCGACATGCTTTCCGGCGGCCTCGGCCAACCTGACGGCGGTTGGCCAGCCGATGTCCAAAAAGTGGTGCTCGGCAACAAAAAGGCCACGACCAAGCGCCCTGGCGAGCTTGCCGAACCGGTCGACCTCGTCGAAACCCGCGCGACGCTCTCAAAAAAACTCGGCCGCCCGGCCAGCGACGACGACCTTTATTCGCATCTGATGTATCCACAGGTGTTTGCCGACTTCAACACGTTTCGTTCGAAGTACGATGACCTTAGTAGCTTGCCGACCAGCGCGTTCTTTTACGGCTTGCAGATCGGTGAGGAAATCGAAGTCGAGATCGACCCTGGCAAGATTCTCATCATCAAGCTCATCTCGATCGGCGAGGCAGACTCCGCCGGCCGCCGCGCGCTTTTCTATGAGCTCAACGGTATGCCGCGCGAATCGGTGGTGCTCGACAATTCGCTCAAGTCGGTGTCGAAGGCATCCCGTATCAAGGGTGAGCCGGACAATCCGGCCCAAATCTGCGCGCCGATGCCGGGCATGGTGACCGAGGTCGCTGTTTCGATCGGTCAGGAAGTGAAAGCCGGCGACAAGCTTGTCGTGCTCGAAGCGATGAAGATGCTCACTACGGTCAGCGCTGCAGCCGATGGGCGCATTGGCGAAATCCTCGTGCAAAGGGGAGATCAGGTCGACAGCAATGATCTGTTGGTGAAGTTGGATCTCGACTCATGAAATTTTCCCTGATGAAAAAATTGACGATGCGATTTATCACCCACCGTTCGCCGTTGGCATGCGCCGCGTTGGCCTTTGTGATGTTTTCATCGTGTGCGGCACCATCGAAGCATCATGCGCAAGTTTCGAGAAACGAGCTGATGCCGGATTCCCTCTCGGATCCGCTGGAGCCTTTCAACCGCGGCATCTGGGAGTTCAACCGCGGATTCATGCATGGTTTTTTGCGTCCGTTTTCCGCAGGATATCGCGCCTTGGTTCCCGCACCGGCACGCGAATCGGTGCGAAATTTTTCGCGCAACATCACCTATCCCGGTCGGTTGTTGAATCATGTCTTGCAAGGGCGCTGGTCCGATGCCGGCGATGAGTCGCTGCGATTTCTTTGCAACACAACTGCGGGCGTTGGCGGGCTTTTCGATGTCGCAAGCCGTTGGAACATTGGGCGCTCCGATGCCGACTTTGCACAGACCTTCAATCAATGGGGTTGGAAGCCGGAAAATTTTGTCGTGCTGCCATTTCTCGGCCCGAGCAGCGATGCTGAAACGGTCGGGCTTATCGCCGATAAGGCCGCTGAGCCGACGACTTACATCAGCGCCGTGCGCGGTGTCTCAGGTTTCTGCACATTCAACCGCTTGAGCGAATCGACCGACGATGCCGCCCGTTTGCTGAGCGCCGAGGCGGATTCCTATGTGTTGGCAAAAGCCACGCTTTCCGGCATTGCAAATGCGAACCTTGCCAATCACCGCCATTATGAAGCGGCGGATCAGGCGACGCTCGAAACTCTCGGAGTTGCAGCGATCCGATGTGAGTCATCGTCGTTTCCGTTCGAAGGCCGCACGATGAGTGTGCGCCTTACCTCGACCGGAAAGTCGCTCAAGTTCAACTGTTGGCTGCAACGCGATGCCGCGCCATTGGTTTTCGTTCTGCCCGGCCTTGGTTCTCATCGCCTTTCACTCACAGCACTTGCGGTGGCCGAACATCTCTATGCGAATGGATTTTCGGTCGTGACGACCAGCAGCATCTTCCATCCGGAATTCATGGGCAGCGCATCGACCGCTGATCTGCCGGCTTATGCACCCGTTGACAGCAAGGACCTGCTCGTGGCGCTCAGCGCAATCAACAACAATTTGGTAAAACGACACCCGGGGCGCATCGGCAAACGCGCGATTCTCGGGCTCTCGATGGGTGGGTTCCAAACATTGCAAATTGCCGCGCGTGAAAAATCCCAAAGCAAGGATCTGCTTGTGGCCGACCGCTATGTCGCGATCAACAGTCCGGTGGATCTCAAGGTTGGCGCCGGCTTTCTTGACGCCTTTTACAAGGCTCCTCTTCAATGGTCGCAGGAGGATCGCCACGAACGCATCAATCAAACCACCGCAAAGGCGCTCATGATGCTCGCGCCGGGAATGCGCGGCAAGACTCCGCCCGTCACCTTTGGCGGCCACGAATCGAAATACCTCATCGGCCTCAACTTCCGATTCATCCTGCGCGATGCGATCTTTAGCAGCCAGTCGCGTCGCAATCTCGGCCAGATCCAAGCGCCGCTTTCCTCATGGAACCGCAACAGCGCCTATGACGAAATAAGCCACTGGTCCTACAGCGATTATTTCCACAAACTGGTCGTGCCGTATTACGCGACTCGCGGCATCGGCGCTGCGCAAATTCTGCACGAAGCCGATTTGCGCAATAAGTCATCAGAGCTGCGCTCAAACCCGAAAGTGCGCGTGCTTTCGAATCGCAACGATTTCTTGCTCGGCCCGTCCGATGCCGCATGGCTCAAGTCGACATTTCCCCGCAAAAAACTCGTCATGTTTCCCAACGGTGGCCATCTCGGCAACTTGAGTAGCCCACCGATGCGCGCCGCAATACTTGAATCTCTCAAGGGTTTGCGCTGAAGGAAAGACGGTTTCCGCATTTTCCCTTGCGGAGCCTCGCCGTGGGCGTTGGACTTGTGGCGATGATTCGCGTTTTCAATGCATGTTGCCTGATGGCGATTCTTTTCTGCCTTGCGCCAATCGCGAACTCGCAGTCGATGAAGATCAGCCTCGCGGATGGTTTTGATTTCCCGGTCGGAAAGCCGAATGCTGATGGCTATTACAAGTCCCGCGGTTTGCGTTTGCGCGCACCCCAGCATTTTGGCGAGGATTGGAATGGCAGGTCAGGCGGCGACAGCGATCTTGGCGAACCGGTATATGCCGTGGCTGATGGAGTGGTGACCTTTGCTCATGATGTGCGAACAGGCTGGGGGAATCTCGTGCTTACACGCCATGCCTATCGCGACAAAGCGAGCGGCCAGGTGAAATTCATCGATACGCTCAACGGTCATCTCGATCGGATCATGGTCAAAGTCGGCCAGTTGGTGAAACGCGGTCAGCAGATTGGCACGATCGGCACAAACTACGGAATGTACCCGGCTCACCTGCATTTTGAAATGCGGCACAACATCACCATCGGCATCGCGCGCTCCAGCGTTCCTGCGGATATGGTGAATTGGGCTGATCCCACAGATTTCATCAATCGCCATCGCAAACTCAACCGCGAATGGGGATCGGTTTCCATGCCGACCGGCACGTACTTGGAATACAAGGGATTCAAGGGTCTGTAATTGACCCGCTGATTTTGCCGAATGTGAGCTTGATGCCACTACGCTTCCAAGCCTTGGAAATTTCTTCGCTGACTTGTTCGTAGCTTCTTCCGTCGAGCAATGATTCCAGTGCTTGTTCGCCGATTTTTCCGTCACGCAGCGCCTTGAGAAACGATTTGATGCGTTTAGCGTCGCCCTCGCCGTCCATCTGCAGGAAATAGTAGGTGATGAGCAGGCTGCAACCGTAGTTGATCTGAGGATCTTTCATGAAGTTGCTGTAGTCCTGCAACATGAAGCTCTTGAGATCGGCGATGTGGATGTCCTCACCTAGAGCGCGTCCGCCGGTGTTTTTTGATCCGTAAGCCGTGGTGTAATCGATGATGTCCTTGTGATTGCCGCGCACGTTAAAAGCGCCTGAGCGGTAAGGTGTGACGGCGATATATTCGGCGATCCCCTCGGTGAACCAACCCATTGGGCCTTTCGCGAAATATGGTGTTGGCGTGAGTTGATGTGTGAGTTCGTGAGGCAGGGTCTTGCTGCTTTTGTCGCGATCGAGCATGTATCCGCTGCCTACTTTGCGCACACCGAGACTATCGAGCGGCACGAGCACGACCGCGCTCTCACCTTTGAACACGCCTGCAGATCCCGGCATGCCACCGGCCTTGATGTAGTCGTCGTATTGCTCGAAGAGTCGAATCTCGAGTTTGCCGTTGGTTTTGTCCCCACCATCCAACGCGAGTGGCAGGCTGCGGCAAAATAGGAATGTGGCTTCAAACATTAGCGCGAATCCACGCACGACAGTCTTTGAGAGTCGCACATCGCAGTGGTAGCGGTAGTTGGCGCTCTCATAGATGAATTTTTTCTGATCCTCCTCTTCGCTGATGATTGAGACTTCCGGGTCTTCGCCGAACTTGATGCGATCGGGCCATGGCGTGTCGAAATTGAGGCTTTGCGTGGCGGCTTGACCAGTTTGTGGCGCGCTTTTGAATTGCTGTGCGAAATGTGCTTCCTCGGCGGACAATTTTGCCAGAGGGTAGGTGATTTTGCGGCCATCCTTGAGCTCGAGCAGGACCTGATCTCCATCAAGCCCGCTCATCCGCGCTTCGATTTTGCGCCCCTGCGCGTCCGTCCAGGTGCGCATTTCCTCAGCGGCATGACACAAGCCTGTGAGCAGCAAAAAACCGAGGATGCGATAACCGCGAACCATATCCCATTGAGCGCGTGCCCACAGTTTGTGGCAATCCGATTTTATCATTCCTTCGGGAGTCGTCGCGGATCGTTGGGAAAATATTGGAAAAGTCGCCGGCATGGGCATGATTGGGCGGTGAACATGGATGCAGCCAATCAAACGGGCGACCAAAGCGGTGCCGAAAGCTCTGGCCCGAAGCCCCACAACTTCCGCCGCGATCTCGTCGTGCTGATGAAAGTGCGGCTCAACATTTTCGTGCTCATCACGACCTTCTTCGGGTTCATCCTTGCCTCGCGTGGAATGTCCTTTGATTGGATGAAGCTGCTGCACACGCTTCTCGGAACGGCAGCCGCGGCATTCGGTTCGGCCGCCTTCAACCAACTGATGGAGGTCGATCTCGACGCGCGCATGAAGCGCACCGCCGATCGCCCGTTGCCCGCGCGGCGCATGGATCCCTTGGCGGCCTTCGGCGTCGGATGGATCCTGTCGGCAATCGGCATCATCCACCTCGCGGTAAAGGTCGGCCACCTCGCCGCTTATTTCACCGCCGCCACGATCGCGATTTATGTGTTTGTTTACACGCCGCTCAAACGCGTCCATTCGTCGAACACGCTGGTGGGTGCGATTCCCGGTGCGATTCCGCCGCTGATCGGTTGGGTCGGTGCCGGCCGCGGCCTTGGCTGGGAAGCGTGGTTTCTTTTTGGCGTGCTGTTCCTTTGGCAACTGCCGCACTTCATCGCGATCAACTGGCTGCATCGCGCCGAGTACGAAGCGGCTGGATACAAAATGTGGTCGAATGGCGATCTCACCGGGAAAAAAAGCGGACTGCTTTCTGCGATATTTGCGATCTCGCTCGCCGCATTTTCGGTCATCCCGGCGATGGTTGGATTCGTCAACATCATCTGGACAATCGGCGGTCCGCTGCTGGCATTGATCATGGCAGCGCTCGCCTTCGGCTTCGC
>CAZXHZ010000101.1:0-15349 GCA_964639755.1 uncultured Luteolibacter sp.
TGTCTCAATCCGCCGACCTTCGTCGATCGTCCACTGATCCGCTCGCGCATTAATATTAATCCGATTCGTTTCACTCATCCGCCACGCGCTGCCCACGAACACACCGGCAAGCCATTGTTCACCACCCGCCTCACGGCGACGAAAAATACCGACATCCTCATTGGTCTCGCCCGACAGCCACCTGAAGTCCGCGCCCGACTGGAAACTCCACGCTTCCTCATCACCCCAGGCCGCACTCCATGCCGCGCCCGTGCCAAGTCCCGGCACATCAAATTGATCCAAGGCAATGCTCTCGGAAGAACGGTCATCCGTCACCGATGTGAAAACCGATTCAAATTCCCGCCGCTGATGCCATGCCACGGCCTGCCAAGAAACAGCCGCGTCCTCCGAGGTCAAGCGCAGCGAAAAATCAAAGGCATCCGTGGAGTTCTCCGACAACTCGGTGCCATTGCTACGATGTTCATAGTAATGCGAAAATTTTGGCTCCAGCGTCACGCCCGGTGCCAAAAGCCATGCAAATTTGATTTCCTCGCCAAAAAATTCCGTCTCAAGCCTGCGATCAACCGCACCGCGCTGCGTTTCATCGAGCGCGTAAAACCCATCGGTGTGAAATCCAAAGGCCGCAAACGAAACCGCACGCGTGCGCTCATCATTGCTCATCGCATGCGCGGTCGACGCACCGATGCTGCCATGACTTCCACCCGCAACCCTGAACGAATGCCGCTCTTCGAATGGCGACGAGCCATTCAACTGGATCACTCCCGCCGGCGCCTGATTTCCCCACAGCAGTGCCGGCGCCGATGAAACAATACGCGCGGAATCAAGCGTCAGCGAATCATACCTCGCCCAATTCACCCATCCGCCAAACGGATCATTTTGCGGAATCCCATCCAGCAACACCAGCGACCTCGAAGCAGCCGTCGCACCGGTGTTGCGCAAGCTCACGCCGGCCGAGGTCGGATTACCAAAAATCGCCGACTGTCGCCGATAAAGCGAAAACGCAGGCTCCGTAGCCAACATTTCGTCGATGCTGCGCGGCGAGGCTTCGAGGATTTCCTCACGCGACCACTCGGCCATCACACCCGTACCCATCCGCCGATCAGCGAGCACCACCGATGCCGGCAACAACTCTGCTTCACTCGCAAAGGCCGAAGCTCCCAGCAACAGCCAAAGAGCAAAACGAAAAGTGCGTTGATGCTCAGCAAACATTGCCGAGCTTTTCGACCACATCAGGCACATTCGAACGGAGAACTTTTTCACCTTTCGGCAAAAACGGCGCGACCAAGGATTCGATAAAATCAAAGTCACCGGAAAAATCCTCGCGGCGATCGGATTCCTGTTTTCCAAAAACCTGCTCCTCGATCAGCAGAAAAACCATGTCGCCCACATCCTGACAACGACGCACTCCCCACTCCTCCATCAGCGTCGAGGCCATCGGACCAAACTGCTCGAGCGCACAATCGCGAAACCCCTCAAGCAACTCCTGACCACTCACATGCCGGGCCTGACCTCCATTGCCACCAGCCACACGCTGCAGCGTGAAGTCCAGGGCCTCCTTGACGAAAAAATACGCCTGCGGGTCGAAACGCCTGTCGCGTCCAAGAATGCGCTGTACCGATTGTTCGAACTGCATCGCCTGCATGCGCAAAACATGAGCATCGGAACGGCCGCTGTCAAAACACTTGCAAATCTGCGTCAAACGAAGCGCCGAAAACGGATTTCCCCCTTGTCGTTCGAGCTCACAGCGACGAGAATGACATCCCCATGGCCGCCCCGCAGAACACCATCGCACTGGTCTACGACTATGACCAAACTCTGAGCCCGCGCTACATGCAGGACGATGTGCTGTTCCCGGAATTCGGCATCGACCCGGTCCAGTTCTGGAAACGCTGCAACACGCTCGTGCAGGAACAAAAATGGGACGGCGAGCTCGCCTACATGAAATGCTTGCTCGATTACCTCGGCATGGATCAGGTCAGCAACAAGCGGCTTAATGAGCTCGGTCGCGGTCTACAATTTTTTCCCGGCCTGCCCGAAGTCTTTGAGGCCTTGCCGAAAAATTCTCTCGGCGCGGACCACGAAGCCGCGGGCATCAAGGTCGAGCACTACATCATTTCATCCGGCCTCAAAGCACTGCTCGATGGCTCACGACTGCAACCGTTCGTGCGTGCGATGTTCGGCTGCGAATTTGGCGAGGATGCCGAAGGGCGCATCAGTTTTCCAAAACGCGTGATCTCGCACACGACCAAAACACAGTACCTGTTTCGCATCAATAAAGGCATGCTGCGCAACGATCAGGATGTGAATGACCACATGCCTCACGATCAACGCCCTATCCCATTCGAAAACATGATCTATGTCGGCGACGGACCCACCGATGTTCCCTGTTTCACCGTCATGAACCGCAATGGCGGCCACGGCATCGCCGTTTACAATCCCGAGGATCAAACCGGGCGATCATTTCGCAAGTGCTTCCAACTCTCGACCCACGCCAACCGCGTGAAACACATCGCCCCCGCCGACTACCGCGAAGGCTCGCACCTCTGGCTGCTGCTTTCGGAAATGATCCGCGAAATCGGCGACCGCATCCTGCGCCGTCGCATCGAGGAGCGCGACAACGCAACTGTCGCCGCTCCAGGCTTCTGAGGTCACAGGGCAGCCACAAGGCAGCCACTTGAGCACCATCGCGCTTTGCGATTGTCGCCACCGGCATGAAAATATCATGGGACAAAATATAAAGGGACAGTCCTTTAAAATGAGTTAAAAAGAACAGTCCTTGTATACGCGATTCCGACTTCTATACCGCGCCCGACAACTCTCCAAATATTCGTTTTTGCTCTTTTGACTCATGACCCCGGTAAGCGTCTTCATCCGAGTGTCATTATTTCTGGCGCAACTACCTCTTTCAGCCTATTTTCGCAGTCCCGCCGGTGTTATTCTATTTGGCGCAATGCACACCAATGAACACAGCTAGGCCCCCTGAATGGAATATCGATTTTCTCTCGGCGGTGCCGCACGTTGAGGCGGATCCGGAACGAAGCGTTGAAGGCGTCGAGGCGGCCTTCTTTGAAGGGGCTCCGTGGAAAGGCAAGCCGACCCGCGTCTTTGCCTATTATGGATTGCCATCAACCCGACCAGGCGAACAGGTTCCCGCCATGGTGCTTGTTCATGGAGGCGGGGGATCGGCATTCATCCCTTGGGTAAAGCTGTGGGTGAGCCGGGGTTACGCGGCCATCGCCATGGACACCTGCGGCTGCATCAGCGGCGGAGGGCATGGAAACCATACCCGTCATGCGGATGGCGGCCCTGCCGGTTGGGGTGGGTTCAACCAAGTTGACGAACCGGCCGAAGATCAGTGGGCGTTCCATGCGGTCTCAGCAGTCGTCCGTGCCCACTCGCTGATCCGATCGTTTCCGCAGGTGGATCCCGCCAGAATCGGGATCACCGGCATTTCCTGGGGCGGATACCTGACCTGCATTGCCGCAGGGATCGATCAACGGTTCGCTTTTGCCGCGCCTGTCTATGGCTGCGGATTCCTTAGGGAGAATTCGGCCTGGCTGGGGGAGTTTGAAAAAATGCAGAGCGGCAGCGCGGAACGCTGGGGCCTTCTCTGGGATCCTTTAGTTTACCTGCCGCAGGTGAAGTGCCCCATGCTCTGGGTCAATGGAACCAATGACTTCGCCTTTCCGATGGATTCCTGGCAGAAATCCTACCGCCTGCCCGAAGGCTCACGGACCTTGTCGCTGCGGGTGCGCATGGAACATGGACATGGCGGACCGGGTGAAAACCCGCCAGAGATCCACACTCTGGCCGAGGCCCTCTTTCGGGGCGGCAGCCCGCTCGCTAAAATCACCCGGTGCACTCTTGAAAGCGGAGTCCTCACTGCCAACTTTGAGAGCCGGGAGTCGATCACCAGCGCCGAGTTGTGCTATACGACCGATACGTGCTCTTGGGTAGATCGTCACAGGCAGACACTGTCGGCGGAGCTGGACGTTCCCAACCGGATGGCCTCGGCCAGGCTTCCCGCCGCAGCTACAGTCTGCTACCTGAATTTGTTCGATACCCAGGATCGCGTGGTAAGCGGCGCGCATCTGGTAATCTGATTGACTTATCCCGAGATTGAACTTTATAAATTTTATAAAGGGACAGTCCTTTTATACGAATTCCTCTTGCCATCTCGCTTCCGCTGGCTATTCTCCCCTCATGCGACAAGCGCGATGGTTGGCTGAGTGGCGGAATTCGGAGTCCAAGCCGGTCTTCTACCACTGCATTTCACGCGTCGTCGACCGGCGCTTTGTCCTCGGGGCCCGGGAAAAGGAGAAATTCCGCACCCTGATGCGCATGTACGAGAAATTCTCTGGTTGCCGGGTCACCTCTTACTGCCTGATGGATAACCACTTCCATCTCCTGCTCGAGGTCCCGCCGATGCCGAATAACGGCCTGTCCAACGCCGGCCTGTCCAACGCCGGCCTGTCCAACGCCGGCCTGTCCAACGCCGGCCTGTCCAACGCCGGCCTGTCCAACGCCGGCCTTACCGACACCGAACTCCTCCAGCGCCTCTCCGCCCTCTACAACGATGCCTTCGTCGCGACCGTGGCCAAGGAGCTCACCGATGCACGCAAGCTCGTGAAAGCCGGACTCGCGGAAGAATCTATCGTCGTAGCGCAGATCCACGCGCGCTTCACCTATCGCATGCATGACCTCGGCGAATTCATGAAGGGCCTGCTGCAGCGTTACACCCAGTGGCACAACCGCATCCACGAACGCAGTGGTCGACTGTGGGAAGACCGCTTCAAAAGCGTGATCGTCGAAGACGGCGTCGCGGCCCGCACCATGGCGGCCTATATCGATCTCAACCCGGTGCGAGCTGGCCTTGTAAAAGATCCGGCCGAATATCGCTGGAGCAGCTATGGCGAAGCGATTGGTGGCGGTGCTAAAGGAAATGGAAAAACCGCACGTGCAGGGCTCGTTCGCGCATGGGGCGCGCACAAGGGCATGTTGGCCGATGCTGCATTATGGTCGGACGAAGTTTCACGCGCTTACCGCAAAATGCTGATGGCGCATGCGGTGGAAAAAACTTCCGAGAGCATCGACCGCGACGGTTCCTTGGTGCGCAAGACAACGCGCAAAGGCATACCCAAAGAGGCCTATCAAGAGCTTACACCAGAGGAGCAATCCGCCAAACAGCAACGCGATGGCGAGATCCCTTTCGCACGCATGCTCCAGCACCGCATCCGCTACTTCACCGACGGCGCGGTGATCGGCAGCCGCATCTTTGTCGATGAAGCCTTCGCCAATTCCCGCTCACGCTTCGGACCCAAACGAAACTCCGGCGCCCGCAAGATGCGAGGCGACGCCTCTGCCGCAGGCACCACCCTGTGGAGCATGCGCGATCTGCGAAAGGGCATTGGTTGAACGAGGAGTCAGCATCGAAACATTGCTCCTTCTTTGCGCTTTCCCGATGCCGCATTTCCATTCACATCCTCGTGCGTGTCATTGCCTGTTTTCGAAATTGCCGACTCCTTGCGTGCCGCTGTCTCTTCCAGCGATCGCGCACGAGTGCTGCTGAAGGCCCCCACTGGTTCCGGCAAGTCGACGGAAGTGCCAGGCATGCTGCTTGATGCGGGCGTGGAGGGCATGATTCTCGTCGTCGAGCCCCGACGCATGGCAGCGCGACTGCTTGCCGGATGGGTGGCAAAACAACGCGGCACAAGTATTGGTCGCGAGGTGGGTCATGCGGTGCGCTTCGATTCGAAGTATGGAAATGAAACAAAAATTCTCTACCTCACCGATGGTGTTTTCCAGCGCTGGATCCAGGATGATACGCAGCTTCATGGCATCGGTGCGGTGATATTCGATGAATTCCACGAACGCCGTCTCGCGGTCGATGTCGCGCTCGCACGCTGTCTCGACCTGCAGGATGGTCCGCGCCCGGATCTGCGAGTGGTGGTGATGTCGGCCACGCTTGAAACCGCGGGCTTGGCCGATTTTCTCGCGCCCGCTGTCACGCTCGAAGCCGGTGGCCGCACCTATCCCGTCGATGTTTTTTATCGTCCGGAAAAAGCTCCGACCCATGACCGCCGTGGTGGTCCGCCGCGTGAGATTCCGATCTGGGAACGGATGGTCGGCGTGTGTCGCGAAGCGATGTCGATGAGCGATGCGGGAAACATCCTGATGTTTTTGCAGGGCACTCACGAGATCCGCAAAACCATCGAGTTGCTCGAACAGGGATCGACCACACGCGGATGGGAAGTGTTTCCGCTTTACAGCACCCTGCCGCCAGCTGCTCAGGAAGCGGCGATCCGCCCCGGCGATAAACCAAAGATCATCGTCGCCACGAATGTCGCGGAAACCTCACTCACCATCGACGGCGTTCGCACGGTGATCGATTCAGGCCTCGCACGCATCGCCTCATTTGAACCGCGCCGTGGCATCAACACATTGCATGTGAAAAAAATCTCACGCGCTGCAGCCGAGCAACGTGCGGGTCGCGCCGGACGCACCGCGCCTGGGCGCGCATTCCGACTGTGGAGCGAGGCCGATCACGCGCGCCGCGCTGAATTCGAATCGCCCGAAGTTCGTCGCGTCGATCTCGCCGAAGCGGTGCTCATGCTCAAAGCCGCGGGCGTGTATGAAATTCGTGATTTCCGTTGGTTCGACGCGCCAACCGAAGAATCACTCGTTCGCGCCGAGCATTTGCTTCACGACCTCGGCGCACTTGATGAAACGAGCGCGCTTACCGACGAAGGAAAAAAAATGGCGGCACTGCCACTCGAGCCACGTTTCTCGCGCCTCATGCTTGCCGGCCACGAATATGGATGCGTCGCCGAGACGGCCTTCATCGCAGCTGCCGTGCAAGGCGAAGGTGTTTTCACCAACAAGCGTGATGGCGTCGGACGCAAAGATTTCATTTTTGCCGATGATCACTCCGACTTCGCGGGCGAATGGCGCGCGTTCGAATCGGCCGCCGCAATGAACTTCGATCCGCAGCGTTGCGGGCAGGTCGGGATCCTTGCGCGTGGCGCGAGAGAGACCGCGCAAGGCTTCGACCGCCTGCGCTCGATCGCCGAGAGCCACGGTTGGAATTTCCAAGCCGTTGATTTCACGGCGCATCACGAGTCGATCGGCAAAGCGATGCTGGCAAGCTTCAGCGACCAACTTGCGATCCGCTTCAATCAAGGCACGCTTGCCTGCCGCCTCATCGGAAATCGACGAGGAAAACTCGACGAGGAATCTTGCACGAAAAATGCCGCCGCTTTCGTTGCTGCGGAAATCACCGAGGTCGAAGCGCGCGAAGTCATTGTCCACCTGCGCCGCGCGACGGCGATCGACCCGGCGTGGCTTGCAGAACTTTTCCCCGATGAAATTTCCAGCAGCAAGGGTGTCGCATGGGACGACACGCGCCGCCGTGTCATTTCGCGCGAGGAAACCCGCTTTCGCGATCTCGTGCTCGAATCGAAGGAAAGCGATCACGGCGTGAACACCGATCTCGCCGCGGCATTGCTTGCAAAGCATGTGCTGGAAGATGAGCTCACGCTCAAAAATTGGGACCACCAGGTCGAGCAATGGACCGCGCGCTTGCAATTGCTCGGTCAGCACATGCCAGAGCTCGGCATGCCCGGTTGGTCGGATGAAGACCGCGCCGATGCGATCGCGCAAATTTGCCATGGCTCACTGGCCTACAAGGACATCAAGGACGCCCCTGTTTGGCCGGTACTGCGCGAATGGCTCAATCACAGCCAGCGCGCCGCACTCGACTCGTATTGCCCGGAGCGCATCATGCTCGCCAACGGGCAATCGGCAAAAATCACCTATGAGGCCGGACGCGATCCTTTCATTTCCATGCGCGTCTCACATCTTTTTGGAGTTTGGGAAACTCCCACCATCCTCAACGAGCGGCTTCCTTTGCTCGTCCACATCCTCACACCCGGACAAAAACCGTGGCAAATGACCAAGGATCTCAAAGGATTCTGGTCAAGCGGCTACGCGCAGATGAAAAAAGAAGTCGCCGGCCGCTACCCGAGACATCCATGGCCCGACAATCCGCGCGATTACAAACCCGCGAAGTGATTCACCGCACATTGATGAAATAAAAAAACCAACTCATTTTCCATGTTCCGCTTGCTGCTCTTCTTTTCGCTTTTTCCCCTCGCACTGACATTGGTCGCAAGCTGGTGGTTTGGCGCACGGGTCCTCACCTCATACGGCAAACGCCCATGCCGCTGCGATCTCAAGCTTTGGACGCCCGCGCCCGATGATGCATCTTCCATTCACCGCGCCGAAGAAACAGCGGCGACATTTGGAAATCAGCTTCGACGCAAGGCGCTACACGAATGGCGGGAGCGCGATCCGAAATCCGCCAACTCGCGCGAGAATTCCCGCCGCTTTGGCATCGCCGCGCCACCATTGGGTGGCATCGTGGCGGTGCTCGCTGTGATCGCCGGAAAAATCCCCTTGCTTGGGGCCTTTGCGATTTTCGTTGCCGCCATCGCCCTCTCTGCGGCGTTAAGCATTCTTGCGCTTCCACCTGAACTCACTGCGATCGCCAGAACCTCAAAACGCATCCGCGACCAACGCGCCTTTCCATCATCGGACGACAATGAAGCCATTGCGCGCTGCGCCAGCGCGCATGCGTGGGAGCAAGCTCTGCCACCCGTTCTCCGCATGCTGCAAAAACGCTAGTCCGACGAACCAAGGCCACGCTCATGCAAATGTGACATTCCGCCAACGCTACCCACAAGAAGCGTGGGATGATGTTGCAAATCGCATCCGTATGCCTCAGGTAATGCGCACATGACCGGCAAGGAAATCAAGGAGGCGCTCGACCGCTTCAATGTGCTGCCCAGCAAACAGATGGGGCAGAATTTCCTCATCGATCCAAACATGGCGCGATGGATCGTGTCGCAGCTCGAGCTCGCAGAAAATGACACCGTCGTCGAGGTCGGCCCCGGCACCGGCGCCCTGACCGAACACATCGTCGGTGTCGCGAAACGCGTGATCCTCATCGAGTTCGATGCCCGCCTCGCCGCCTTTCTCAAAGACCGCTTTGCCGGTGAGGCGTCGGTCGAGGTCCACCACGCCGATGGGGCTCGCTTCGATGGGCGGCATCTTTTTCCCCATCGCCCACTCAAGTTTTTGGGCAACCTGCCTTATTCATGCGGCGGCGCGATTCTTAAAAATTTGCTCAGCCGACCTCATCCCTTTCAACGCGCGGTGATCATGCTGCAAAAGGAAGTGATCGACCGCCTAGCGGCCGCTCCCGGATCGAAGGATTACGGCATGCTTTCGCTTCGCACGCAGGTCGATTGGATCGTTGAGCCGCAGCGCACCGTGCCGCCCGAGGCATTCCATCCACGTCCAGCGATTGACTCAACGGTTGCCATCATGCGGCCACGAATGGATGGTCTTCCCGCATTCGATCGCAGGCTCTTCGACGAATTGCTGCGTCGCGGATTTGCTCAACGCCGCAAGCAACTCAAAAAACAACTGCCCGAAGGCATCGATTGGGAAAAAATTTCACGGGAACTCGGCGTTCCCGTCACCGCTCGCGCGGAAGAACTCGATCTCACCAAATGGATCGCGCTCACCCGCGCCTGCGACACCCATCCGCTCAAGGACTTGCCTCAGAAGTCGGGCGAAATTTTTGATGTTGTCGATGAACATGATGAGGTCACCGGCCAAGCCACGCGCGGCGAAGTGCACGCGCAAGGTTTGCTGCACCGCGCGGTGCATGTCTTGGTTTTCAATAAACGCGGTGATGTCTTGCTACAACAACGCTCGATGCTCAAGGACGCGCATCCTGGCGTTTGGGACTCGAGCGTCTCGGGGCATCTCGATGCCGGCGAGTCTTACGAAACAGCGGCCGTTCGCGAGCTTGCCGAAGAAATGGGCATCGACGCGAAATATGCGCCCACTGAGATCGCACGCCTTAAACCTTCGGCCGCCACCGGCTGGGAACACATCCGCCTCTACCGCTACGAACACCAAGGCAGCATCCGCTTTCCCGCCGCGGAAATTGAATCCGCCATGTGGCTTCCAATTGCCGTGCTTGAGGCATGGATCGCCGCCCGACCCGAAGATTTCGCATCCGGCTTCCTAGAATGCTGGAAGGCCTCACAACGGTAGGGCGATACAGAACATCATTTTCCAAGGCGCATATCGATCATGCGCAATGTCACGCGGATCGAAATATCAAGCGATTCAGGTGAAATGATCTTAAGACTGTCACCCGGCGTGTGCCACCAAGTACTGCGGGTGAAATCACCGATGATATCGACAGTCGGAATGCCCGTAAAATTGAGCGGGACGTGATCGTCGAAGATCGGTGTCGCGGCCATGCCGAAATAAGATTCCGCGCTCTCCTTCTTTGCTGCGGATAAAACCCATTCCTTCAAATTCACAGGCGTGTCACTTGGCAGGCGGATCGACAAATCCTTGTGCCCAATCATATCGAGCAAAATCCCCCACTTCGGCTTATCATCACGCGCGCGCCAGAAGTTTGCATAATGCCGACTCCCATAAAGTCCGTCCTGCGGCGTAATGTTCTCACCCAGAGCCTCCTCACCATCGAAAAACACCAACTCAATCGCCGTCGCTTGCTCCGGTTTTTTCTTCGCCAGAAATTCCGCCATCACCACCATCGCCGCGCAGGCCGAAGCTGCATCATCGGCACCGAGAAAGACCTTGTCCTCGTAGGACTTGGAATCGATGTGCGCGCAGAGCAAACCCTCGACCCGGCGCTCCCATGGATTGGCTCCACCCACCACAAATCGCGCACGCAGGTTTTCAAAGCGCACCAGCCCTTTCGGTGTCTGCCGCTCGAAAAATTCACCACGCGTGACCCATCCGTTAGCCTTGAGCCGCGTGCTCACATGAGCACGCACTTCTTCAAGCGCCTTTGACTGCGGAGGCCTTGGGCCTTTCTCCAAAATGGCCTTCGTCTCATCATATGCACGCGCACCCAAATCTGCCGCACCGCGACCATGCCACCACCAAGCGACCAAGAGGCCTGCTAAAATAACAATCAGCAATGGAATCGCGCGTGATTTCATAATTCAAAATTTCATGCAACCCGCCAATTGCCCCAATCCGATCACTCACATTATTTGCCACGCAAAAGCCCGGCGCTTACCCGCAGATAATTCCATCCGGAAAGAAGAGTAAGGGCCAACGCCAACCACATCGATGGCTCCCGAATCCATCCGTAAGGGTGTGATAACATGCAAAAAAATTGAACCGCCACACCCTGCGATTCGCTCTGACTCACTGCCAGCCACACGAGACAGGTGATGCAAAAAGTCAACTGCATCACCGTTTTCCATTTACCCCAACCATCAGCCGCAATCACCTGACCGGCCTCCACCGCAATCTGCCGCAACCCTGTCACAAGAAATTCGCGCGCAATGATCAGCACCGTCACCCACACCGGGCAAAGCCCCTGTTCGCTCAGATAAACAAATGCGGCACACACCAAAACTTTGTCGGCCAAGGGATCGAGCAGTTTACCCATGGCGGTCACCATGCCGAACTTGCGGGCCAGCCAGCCGTCAACAAAATCGCTTATCGCCGCCACTACGAAAGCCACCAGAGCGAGCCAAGGCCCAAACGCACGCTCCATCAAAGTCCCCCCGATGAACACACCTGTCAGAACCAGACGCAGGAGGGAAATGGCATTGGGCAGGTTCACTGCGGAACTATGGGTAATTTCACGACATTTGCAACAAGGGGTTGCACGAGCGCATCACGCCATTTACACAACCACGCCGCTTAGAAACCCGGCCAATCAACCATGCATCAAAGCGACTTTGGACTCATCGGTCTGGCCGTCATGGGCCAAAATCTTGTTCTCAATGTGGAATCCCGTGGATTCCAAGTCTCGGTTTACAACCGCACGACATCGGTCACCGATGAATTCGTCGCCGCTCATCCGGACAAAAAACTCGTTGGCGCGAAAACCCTCGAGGACTTCGTCCAGTCGCTTGCCGCACCGCGCAAGATCATGATCATGGTCAAGGCCGGCGGACCCGTCGATGCGGTCATCGAGCAACTCATCCCGCTGCTCGACAAGGGCGACATCATCATCGATGGCGGCAACTCGCTCTACACCGACACCGAGCGCCGCGACAAGTGGCTCGGCGATCTCGGCTTCCGCTTCATCGGTGCCGGCGTTTCCGGCGGCGAGGAAGGCGCGCGCAAAGGCCCATCGATCATGCCTGGCGGCCCGGCCTCGACCTGGGATGTGATGAAGCCGATCTTCGAAAGCATTTCCGCCAAAGTGGATGGCGAACCCTGCGTCACCCACATCGGCCCTGGCGGTGCAGGCCACTATGTGAAGATGATCCACAACGGCATCGAGTACGGCGACATGCAGCTCATTTGCGAAGCCTACAACATCTTCAAAGCCGCGAGCTTCAGCGCCGCCGAACTTGGCAGCGTCTTCAGCGATTGGTACGCGGGCGACCTCGAAAGCTACCTGATCCAGATCACCGCCGAAATTTTCAAGCAGGTCGATGCGGAAACCGGCAAGCCGCTTGTCGATGTGATCCTCGACACCGCAGGACAAAAAGGCACCGGCAAATGGACGATCATGAACGCGGTCGAAAACACCGTTGTCATCTCGACCATCAACGCCGCTGTCGAAGCCCGCATCCTTTCCTCGATGAAGGATCGCCGCGTCGCTGCCAGCAAAGAACTGCAAGGCCCCAAGCCGGAAATCTCAGCAGAAAAGACCGCGCTGGTGAAAAAAGTCCACGATGCGCTCTACGCTTCGAAGATCATTTCCTACGCTCAAGGCCTCGACCTCATCACCACGATGAGCAAGGAAAAGAATTGGAATCTCGATCTTTCGAAGATCGCCGCCATCTGGCGCGGTGGCTGCATCATTCGCGCCCGCTTCCTCAATCGCATCACCGATGCCTACCGCGAGAACCCCGCGCTCGACAACCTGATGCTCGCGCCGTTTTTCAAGGAAGTCCTCAACACTTCGCAGCAAAACTGGCGCGAAGTCGTCTCGATGGCCACCCTCGCCGGCATCCCGGTGCCCGCGTTCAGCGCCTCGCTCGGTTACTACGACAGTTATCGTAGTTCCGTGCTTCCCGCCAACCTGCTGCAAGCCCAGCGCGATTTCTTCGGCGCCCACACCTACGAGCGCACCGACAAGCCGCGCGGTGAGATGTTCCACACCGACTGGCCGGAAGTCATCGGGTGACGCCTCATCGCAAGGCCGCAAGGCCCTGACGCGCCCGCCCACCGTCACAGGCGACCCCAGCAACCCCGTTTCGGCTCGTTTTTTTCCGCAAACCCTTGCCATGCGGCAGGTGGTGGTTTAATTCCGCCCGCCTATGGCAACCTATCGCGTGCTGGTTTCGGACCCGATCTCGGAAAAGGGCGTGGACGCCCTTCGCAACGCCCCGGGGATCTCCGTCGACGTCAACACCGGCCTCAAGCCGGAGGAGCTTCTCAAGATCATCGGCTACTACCACGGTCTCGTGGTTCGCTCGCAAACAAAGGTGACCCCGGAAGTTTTTGCCGCCGCCACCAACCTTAAGGTCATCGGTCGCGCCGGCGTTGGCGTTGACAACATCGATCGCGCCGCCGCCACCGATCACGGCGTGGTGGTCATGAACACACCCAGCGGCAACACGATTTCCACCGCCGAACATGCGTTCACACTAATGCTCTCGCTGGCCCGCAACATCCCGCAGGCCCACGCCTCGATTATCGCCGGCAAGTGGGACCGCAAGTCCTTCGAAGGAGTCGAACTCAACGGCAAGCGCCTCGCCATACTCGGCATGGGCCGCATCGGCACCGAGTTCGCCAAACGCGCGCAGGCCTTCGGCATGACCGTTGCCGCCTACGATCCCTTCCTCACCGCCGCTCGCGCGCAATCGCTCAAAGTCGATCTCGCGCAGAGCGCCGAAGAAGCCCTCAGCGGCGCGGATGTCGTCACCCTCCACATCCCGCTCACTCCCGAGACAAAACACATCCTCAACGCACAAAGCCTCGCCCGCATGAACCGCGGCGCGTTGGTCATCAACTGCGCCCGTGGCGGACTTGTAGATGAAGCCGCCGCCAAGGCACACCTCGACTCAGGTCACCTTGCTGGTATCGCGCTCGATGTTTTCGAAGTCGAACCTCCGCCCGCCGACTTCGCCCTGCTCGGCACGAAAAAATGCGTCTTCACGCCGCACCTCGGAGCCTCGACCGCCGAAGCCCAGGAAAATGTCGGCATCGAAGTCGCCCACCAGGTAAAGGACTTCCTCGTCACTGGCGAAATCCGCAACGCGGTCAACATGCCCAACCTCGATAGCCGCACGCTCGAAAGCGTCGGACCCTACCTCGACCTCGCCAACTCGCTCGGCAGACTCGTTTCAAAAATCGCCCCCGCCCAGTGCGACTCGATCCGCGTTTCCTATCTCGGTGCCGTTTCGGAACTCGACACCGAGCTGATCACGCGCATGACCCTCACCGGTTACCTGTCCGCCGCCCACAACGACGCCCAAGTCAACCTCGTCAACGCACCTGCCGTCGCCAAAGCCCTCGGCCTGCAAATCACCGAATCGACCGTCGCTCTCGCCACCAACTGCACCGAGCTGATCGAAGTCTCGGCCATCAAGGGCAACGAAGTCTGCACCGTCGCCGGCACCTTCTACGGCAAATCCGCGCGCATCGTTCACATCGCCGGCCACAATGTGGAAACCAACCCAAAAGGCCGTCTGCTCTTTGTGGAAAATGACGACCGCCCCGGCATCGTCGGCCTGATCGGAACCAACCTCGGCAAAGCCTCGGTCAACATCGCCAACATGGCCCTCAGCCGCTCGGCCGAAACCGGCCGCGCCGTCACCGTCATCGAGGTCGACACCGAACCGCCGACAGCCCTGCTCGAGAGCCTGCGCGGCACCCCCGGAATCATCCGCGTGCTCAGCTTCGAGCTGTAAAAGTATACCCCGCAACGGGAAATTTGGCCAAAGTTTCCCGTTGCAAGCCCCCCGCCGACCCCCTAGACTCATCCCCGCATGAAAAAATTCTCATTCATCGCCGCAGCCTTTGCCGCGCTCACCGTTTTTGTAAGCGCCGACATCCACGCGCCTCCGGGATCGACCTACACCTCGACCCGCAAGCTCGGCCGCGCCCTCAGCAACATTCTCTACGGCTTCATGGAAATCCCTGAGCAAGTTGTTCGCAAAAATGAAGCTTACGGACGCAAGGCCGGCTACACTTATGGCGCTGTTGATGGTTCGCATCGCGCGCTGCGCCGCCTTGGCTATGGTTTCTACGAACTCTTCACTTTCACCTGCCCGACTTATCGCGGCACCTTCAAGCCCCCCTATGAGCGTTGTGGCGAAGACAA
>CAZXHZ010000102.1:0-3273 GCA_964639755.1 uncultured Luteolibacter sp.
ACCGACTCCGGTTCTTTCATCAGCGAAAGCGGAAATCGCACCGCCCACGGCACCACGCCTTCGACAATGCGACCGTACAACTCGCCATTGATGAAATTTGCGACGCGCCCGAAGAACAATCCAAGCGGCGCAACCACGCAAAGCCCGTCGCCGAGGCCGGTCCATGTGACCTTTTCCTTCTTGGCGTAAAACCATGTGAAGATCACCAAGCCAAGAATCCCGCCATGACTCGCCATGCCACCTTCCCACACGCGAAAGATCATCAGCGGATCCGACAAAATTTTCGACCACCCCTGTTCCGGAAGCTGATAGAAAAACACATATCCCAGACGACCGCCGAGGAAGACCCCGAACATCGCCGCGGCCGCAATGAAGTCGGCAGTTTTCTCGGGCTTGAGCACCCACAAGCTGCGCCGCGCAAGATGGCGAAGCAGGAGGAATCCCGCCACAAAGCCCGCCAGATACGCGAGCCCGTACCAGCGAACCGCAAGATTTCCATAAATCGGCAGCGCTACCGGATTCAGATCGTGGATGTATTGGGCGATCACGCGACAAGACCACACCATCGGCCGACCGCATGCAAGCCGACATCATCGACCACTCGCGACGAAGGGCCTTGAAATCCGCCACGGGGAAAAGATACTTGATGCGTGCAGCAAGCGGATCTTTTTGCGAATCAGGATGAACCCTCGCCCGAGCAGCGGGCCAAGGAGTTGCGCCGACAACTCGGGCACCACAACCGACTTTATTACAGCAAGGCAACGCCGGAAATTTCTGATGCCGAATACGACCGGCTTTTCCGCGAGCTTGAGGAACTCGAGCGCAAGCACCCCGAATTACACGATCCGGATTCACCCACCCTGCGCGTCGGCGGCGAGCCGATCGAAGGCTTTGAAAAAGTGCGCCACCTGGTGCCGATGCTCTCGATCGACGATGTCTTCGAGCTAACACCCGAGGCTTTGGAAAAATCTCCGGGCACGCGCGCGGAAAAGGAGCTCATCGAGTTTTACCAACGCGTCCGCAAAGGCCTCGGCCACGATGATGTCGCGGTCACTGTCGAACCAAAGATCGACGGTGTCGCGGTCTCGCTCGTTTATCGCAACGGCAAGCTCGACTATGCCGCCACCCGCGGCGATGGCAGCACCGGCGATGACATCACCCACAATGTCCGCACGATCCGCAGCATCCCGATGGAGCTGGCAAGGGCCAAGGCATCATCCATTCCGCCGCTACTCGAAGTGCGGGGCGAAATTTTCATGCCCAACGAGGCCTTCGCGGCGATGAATGCCGAACGGGATGAAGAGGGCCTACCGACATTTGCCAATCCTCGTAACGCCACTGCCGGCACACTGAAACAACTCGATCCGAAAATCGCCGCCAAAAGACCGCTCGCATTTCTCACCCATGGCATTGGGGCTTATGAAGGTCCGATACTCGAGACCGAACACGATTTTCACTCGCTGCTCGACGCCCTCGGCATCCCGCGCAACCAACCAGTGATCGATGCGCACGATCTCGAAAGCACGCTCGAAGCCGTCGGCCAGATCAACATGCTGCGGCACGAACTCGACTACGGCACCGATGGCGCGGTAGTGAAAGTACTCAAGCGCAGCGAACGTGAAAAACTCGGTTTCACCTCACGCGCACCGCGCTGGGCCGCTGCCTACAAGTTTATTCCCGAACAAAAGGAAACCAAGCTCACCGACATCACCATCCAAGTCGGCCGCACCGGAGTGCTCACGCCCGTCGCGGAGTTGAAACCGGTGCTGATCTCGGGCTCGACCGTTTCGCGCGCGACGCTTCACAATCAGGACGAAATCACTAAAAAAGACATCCGCATCGGCGACACGGTGCTGATCGAAAAAGCCGGCGAAATCATCCCGGCTGTCGTCAAGGTCATCCGCCACCACGGCCACTCGCAGCCGTTCTCACTCTTCGATCATGTGCACGGCCGCTGTCCGTCCTGTGGCGGACCCATCTCGCAGGAAGAAGGATTTGTCGCATGGCGTTGCACGAACTTCCAATGCCCAGCCCAAGCGGTCACGCGCATCTCGCACTTCAGCTCGCGCAAAGCACTCGACATCGAAGGCGTTGGTGAAACAGTCGCCGAGGCACTCGTCCGCCACGGGCATTGCAAGACCCCACTCGACCTCTTCGAGCTCGACGAAAGCACGCTCGCCAATTTCAACCTCGGCACGGATGAAGCACCGCGACGCTTCGGCGAAAAGAACGCCGCCAAGGTCATCAGCGCACTCGAAGACGCCAAAAACAAACCGCTGCACCGCTGGATCTACGCCATGGGCATCCGCCATGTCGGCGAATCCGCAGCCAAGGAGCTTTCGAGGTTGCACGCCGATCTCAACGAATTGGCCGATTCGCCCATCCTGCACGAGTTGCTCGCCGATACCCGCATCGATGCGAAAAAGAAAAACGAAAAGCTCGCGGAGTATGCCATCACTGGCGATGTAGGCCCAGCCGTAGCGCAATCGATGGTTGAATTTTTCGAATCCGATGCCGGACGCTTCGCGCTCAAGCGCCTCGGGAAACTGGGGATCAATCCGAAGTCGGGCAATTTCCTTCCGATCGCCGCCAAGGCCGACATCTCAAAGATGCCATTCGCAGGCCTCACCTTTGTCATCACCGGCACGCTCAGCATGGACCGCGACGACATGAAGGCATTCATCGAGGAAAAAGGCGGCAAAGTCAGTGGCTCGGTCTCAGCCAAAACGAGCTACCTCGTCGCCGGTGAAGGCGGTGGATCAAAACGCGACAAGGCCGAAACCCTTGGCGTGAACATCATTTCCGAGGATGAGCTCCAGGAGCTGATTGCCACGAAATCGCAGGGATAAACCCGATGATTGCCACTTGATTCCCGCCCGCTTTCGGAGGAACATCCGCGCGCATGCTCACAACCGCCCAAGCGACCGCTGCTTTGCCCGATTCTTCAGGCCACTACGGCCAATTCGGCGGCATGTTTGTGCCGGAGACGCTGATGGCTCCCCTGCAGGAACTCGCGGCCGCTTATGAATCGGCAAAAAATGATCCGGCCTTCCATGCCGAGCTGGACGATCTCCTGCACAACTATGTCGGCCGCCCGACCCCGCTTTATTTCGCCGAGCGATGGACGCAAAAATTGGGCGGAGCGAAAATTTACCTCAAGCGCGAAGACCTCCTTCACACCGGCGCTCACAAGATCAACAACGCCCTCGGGCAAATCCTCATCGCCAAGCGGCTTGGCAAAAAACGCATCATCGCCGAAACCGGCGCTGGCCA
>CAZXHZ010000103.1:0-52179 GCA_964639755.1 uncultured Luteolibacter sp.
ATTGGCAATCGTGTTCCACTGGGTGCTGCTGAGCATCTTTGCCCGAGCAGGATCCAAGACCACCAGCGTGACGATCAAGGCATCCGACTGGTTTATATTGCCAGGCGACGCGACGATGCCGCTGCTTTTCAACGCACTCAACTCCATGCGCAACACTCCAGGCGCGAGGCGCAAAAAAGGATAAGAGGTCGCATCCAGATCCGCAAGATTGCCGGTCGTATTGTAAAGCTTCAGCGTCCCCGCATCGGCAGGAGTGGAGCCAAATTGACAGCCACTGGCCGCTTGCACCAATTGGCCATCCGATACCCGGTATTGCACGGTGGAAGCCCTGCGATCGTAAGCGCCCGTGGGCGATGGTGGCGGATAACCCGGGCGGGTGCTCAACAAAATCAACTCATCATTGCCCGTATTTTTCTCAATCTGCGCAATGGTTTCATTACGGGCGAGGCGCTGCTGAAGATCCAGGGTGATTTGATCGAACGCGGTGCTGGCAATCTCATCTGCCGCAATTCTCGCTCGCGATTGGCGGATGTTGTCGAGCGAGGAGTTGCTGACCGACATGGCAACAAGCAGGATGATGCCGACCAGGGCCATCACCGAGATCAGCTCCACCAAGGTGAAGGCCTTGTGCGAGCCGCGCCATGGGCTACTGGGTGGGAAAGGTTGCGGGACAAGTTTCATGGCACCACAAAGCTGGTGTTGAGTTCGACCGAAGCCTGATTGCCCGCGACCGTGGAATTAACTGGCCAACTGAAGAGGATGTTCGCATGCGTCAGCGGTGAGCCAGTGGTTGCATCCGCATAGTAATTGACGGCGCACTTGTAAAAGGCACCTGTGGCGCTGGCGACCTTAACGCCATCCGCATTGAAATAGAGCGTTTGCGATGTGGTGGTGGCGGGCCTGACTGGAGTGGTGAGGCCGAATACCAGCGTGGTATTGTCTGGTGAGGCGGTGTATGGGCGACCGTTGTTGATCGCCGCGCGGAGATCCGAAACGACCGATTCCGCCAAGGTCACGGCCTTGGCCTTTCGGTGATTTTCGGCCGAGCCCTTGCTGCCGTAGGCGATGCTTCCCACGATCACCGTGATGGCCACGGCAAGAACGGCGATGCTGACGACCACCTCCATCAAGGTAAAGCCAGCCTTTGATGCCGCTTCACGGGCACCACGGCACCTAGCTTGCGAATGAGTTGAATGATTCATCGGAAATAACAAACAGGATTGCCAGAAGCACCTCGCACTTGTACGGCGGCGACATCAAGTGTGTTGCCACTGGAGTCTTTTTTGCCGTTCACTTTTTCGAAACCGATCTCCATCACCGATTGCAATGAAGACGAGGGCATGGGCCATGGGCTCGAAGTGTTTTGCAGATAAACCTCACCCATCGGGTTGATGATGATCATTCCATTTGAGTCCCACTGGTCTGCCGTTGCCACGGTAGCGCGAGCACCAAAGGTGGGCAGGTCGCTCTTGATTCGAACCTGTTCCAAAAAGGACGGGCGACGGAAAGCGGTGCCAGTGGCAGTGCCATCGGGCGAGTAAAAGAAGTCGACCTTCAGGTCATTCGGGTTGCCGCTCCTCGGCCCGATTTTGACCCAGACCCAACGATTGCGGGAGGTTGCGTAGGATTTTGCCAGATTGATGGAGGAGGCAAATTTCTCTGCGGCGACCCTGGCATGCGATTCGGGGGTGGTGGCGGAGGTCGCCAAGACGGCCAGCATCATCGTCATGATGGCAATCACCACCAAAAGCTCGACCAAGGTGAAGCCCCCCGCCCTATGCAACCGTGAAACCACGGACTTCCGATGAGCCACAGGCATGTGCATGTATTTACCATGCATTAACTGGACGCAAAGGCAACTTCAAAAAACCATGTCACAAACAGCCAACCGAAGAATTTTCTGTCCATTTTGCGAAAATCACTCAGGGTCGAAAACGATCAATCCAATGAAAGTGCAATGCAGTTTCAATTGGATGCCATCCGCTGGCTTCATTGAAATCGCATATGACAATGGCGAGGCCGTGATGCCAAGCAGATGGATGACCAGGGATTCCTTCGCATGCAGAGAAAAAAAATCGCCATCTTGAGCAGCTACTTCCGGCTTGGCCAGTGGCGAGGCATTATGCGCTATGGCCAGCAGGCCGGGTGGATCTGCCAACGGATCGATCGCGATACCTTGGCGAGGCTCAAGAATTGGAAGCCGGATGGGATTCTCTATCAGATCGACGAGTACGACACTCCCCTGCTCGGCTATGTCGGCAAATCCGTTTTGCCCAAGGTCGGGCTGCGTTCGATGCCGAGCAAGCACAGCGGCTCGCCACTCGTGCTGTGCGATCTCGCCGCGATTGGCCACAAGATCGCCAGCCACTTCGTCGCGCGCAATTACCGCCGCCTCGCCTATCTCGGCCCGAAGACCGATGATGCGGCGAATGCCGGAACCACTCACGCGCTGGGGATGCGGCAAGTGGCCAAGGCGCACGGCATCCCGCTCGAGTGTTACTACCCGGATGATGAGCAGACGTGGAAGACGCTGGGGCTCAGATACCGCAAAAACTCCTCATCCGACTGGGATCGCTTTTGGGAAATGGGGCCGGCCTTGATCGATCACCTTCAAAAAAATCCCGAGCCGGTGGCCGTGTTTTCCGCCTTCAGCGAACCGGCCATGGAATTCATCGAAATGATCGCTGAGCGCAAATTGCAAATCCCCTCGCAGATCGGCATTGCGGCCCAGACCGAGGACGCGCTCAACGGCGAGGTGACGATGGTGCCGATGACTTGCATCGTGCCGGACTACGAACTTCAGGGCTTTGAAGCGGCACGCTTGCTGGACCAGATGCTCAATGGAAACAATGTGGCCAAGGATCACCGGCATTTTGTTTCCAAATTCGAACTGGTGCTTCGCGAAAGTTCGAACCAGATCGTGAGCAATGATCCGCTGCTGGTGAAAATGCTCGAACATGTGAGCAAGAACGCAAAGCAGGCCAGCTACACCCCGCAAAAACTGGCTTCGCAATTCGGTTGCTCATTGCGGCTGATCCAGATCCGCTTTCGCAAATCTTTGAACCGTGGTGTCGCAGAGATCATCCGCGAACATCGCACCAGCCATGCGGTGGAGCTTATTTCCAAAACCAATCTGCCGTTGAAGTCGATCTACATGCAGTGCGGATTTTCTGGCCACCACCAACTCGAGCGCGCGATCCGCGCCCAGCACGGCGTGGTGCCCTCCGCCCTGCGCGCGAATCGTTCGGAAAAACCCGCCGCGCACGAGGCCCCACCCAAGCCCAAAGCTGCGCCGCGCAAAACGAGCAAGCGGAAGTGATTGCACGCGTTGTTCATTTCACGAAATCAATTGGCCTTATTGCGAAGGTACTGAATTTGGCATTGCAAGCCATCGCCGGTCGCGGGCACTGATGGCGCCACTCATGACAAGCAACACCATCAGTGCAAGCAGCCTATCGTGCCCAAAGATCCAGACTCCCGACTTTGTCCAAAGACGCCGCCGCACATTGGCATCCACGCGCTGCAATGATGAGAGCATCGAGGCCCTGATTTTCTGCGACCCTCTCGACATCCACTATCTCACCGGCAGCGGCCACGGCATCTCCTGGTTGGCCGTGCGCGACGGCGTGTCCTTTGCCGTTTCCCGCCACATGCTGGTGAGCGAGGTGCGGACCGAGGCGGTGGAGTGCGAGGTTTTGCTCGCAACGGCCAGCTCGACCGATCGGGTGGACATGGAGGAATTCGTCGTAAGCCAACTGATCAACAGAGGCCTCAAAAAAGCCGCGATCGATCCGACCAAAATTTCCGCGCAGTCGTTTTTGCGCATCAAACAACACGCGGAACATGCCGGCCTCGACCTGCGCGTTCTGCCGGGGTGTTTTTCGGGCATCCGCGCGCTGAAGGATGAAGGCGAGCTGGCAATCACGCGGCACTGCGTCCGCATCGCCGAGCAGGCTTTGAGCGAATTGCTCGCGCGCGGCGCAGCGGGCCTCATCGGCCGCACCGAACGCGACATCGCCAATGAGCTGGAGTCGCGCATGTGGGCGCTCGGCGCCGATCGTCAGGGCTTTCCCGAAACCGGCATCATCGTCGCCAGCGGACCCAACAGCGCAAGCCCCCACCACACGCCAGGCCAACGCCGCATCGCTGCGGGCGAGGCCTTGCTATTCGATTGGGGCGCGGAGCTTGCCGGCTACCGCAGCGATCTGACGCGGACGGTTTTCCCGATAAGTGTTCCGGAATTTGCGCAGCAGGCGTATCCTGTCGTCGAGCAAGCGCTGTTGCGCGCCGCGGCGGTGCTGGGCGATGGCGTGACGATGGGAGAAGTCGATCTGGCTGCGCGCCAAACCGTCGTCGATGCCGGCTACACCGAGTTTCATTACGGCGTTGGCCATGGAGTCGGCCTGGCGATCCACGAAGAGCCATGGCTGCGTGCCAACTCGACGGAGCTTTGCATCGCCGAGATGATCACCACCATCGAGCCTGGCATTTACCTCGAAGGCATCGGCGGCATCCGCATCGAGAACCTTTATCGGGTGACCAAGGACGGCAACGAATGCCTCGCCAGCCTGCCAACGGATCTCGAATCGATGATCCTTGCCTAGGGCATTTTGCTCTAGCGCAAAATGCTCCAAGACCAACCGAGGCGCGGCTCACTCCATGCGCCGGATGCCGAGCGGGTTGGCGTCCTGCAGTTCGGCCGGGAGGGCCGCCTGCGGAAACGCCTGCCAGGCAACGGCGCGACAGAAGCGATAAATCGCCATGGTGCCGACCGAAGTACTACGACCATCGGAGGTCGAGGGGAACGGACCACCATGCACCATGCTGTTGCAAACTTCCACACCGGTGGGGAATCCGTTGAAGATGAGGCGACCGACGCGGGTTTGCAGCGTATGCAGCAATGAGGCGTGCGCCGCAAGCTCGGCTTCCGTGCCATGAATGGTGCCGGTGAGCTGGCCTTCAAGGCGGGCGATGGCTGCCTCGATTTTTTCAAGGCTGCCCCGAACGATCAGCGAGCCGGGACCGAAAATTTCGCCCTGCAAGGCTTCGCTTTTCTCGAAGTCGTCGATCGAAACGGTGAACACCACGGGTGCTCCCTGGCCATGGCCTGCGGCAGCGGCGCAGCGGGCAAGAACCTTCACGCCCTTGGCGTTGGCAAAGCTGCCGGTGGCATCCTGATAGGCTTTGCAGATCGAGGCGTTGAGCATCGTGCCGGGTGCGCCGGCCTCCACGAGTTCCTTCAAGCGGGCAAGAAACTCATCGCCTTGCTGCTCGGGCAGGAAGACCAGACCGGGGTTGGTGCAAAACTGCCCCACGCCCAGTGTGAGGGATCCATAGTACGCTTCGGCCAGTGCGGCTTCGCCTTTGGCCAAGGCTCCGGGCAGGAACACCACGGGATTGACCGAGCTCATTTCCGCATAAACCGGGATCGGCTGCGGGCGCTTGGCGGCAGTCTCCATGAGAGCGGTGCCCGCAGCGCGCGAACCGGTGAAACCAACGGCTTGAATGACGGGGTGCTTCACCACCGCTTGGCCAACCGTGCGGCCTCCACCGTAGAGCAGCGAAAAAACGCCTTCGGGCATGCCGGCTTCACGCGCCGCTTCGGTCACGGCATTGCCAACAATCTCGGCAACGCCGGGATGGGATGCATGGGCGATGACAATCACCGGGCAACCGGCGGCCAAAGCGGATGCCGTGTCGCCACCCGCCACCGAGAAGGCCAGCGGGAAGTTGCTGGCGCAGAAAACTGCGACCGGGCCCAGCGGGCGAAGCATCGAACGCAAGTCGGGCTTGGGCACGGGCTGGCGATCCGGTTGCGCACGCTCGATGCGGGCATCGACCCACGAGCCATCCTCAAGCATCGCGGCAAACATCCGCAGCTGACCGGTCGTGCGACCCGTCTCACCACGCATGCGTGCCTCAGGCAGGCCAGTTTCCTGCGGGCCACGCGCGGCGATTTCCTCGGCCGCCGCTTCGATTTTTGCAGCGATGGCACGAAGGAATCCGGCACGGGTTTTGCCCGAGAGATTCGAGTAAACCGGGAACGCCGATGCGGCGAGGGCCAAGGCCCGCTCCACCTCCTCGGAACTTGCCGCCCGATAAATCGGCGCGAGTTTCTCACCCGTGGCGGGGTTGATTCCTTGGCCGCATTCCTGAGTGCTGGAAGAGCGGGAATAACCGATGAACGAAGTGCCGAGAAGTGGAGTGGTCATGGTGGAACAAATTTCGAATCAATGGATCAGACGGCCGGAACAGTCGCGAGGGCCTTCTCGATGATGGCCGTGGCCTCAGCAAGCTCGGAACCGACGAGTTCGAGGCGTGGCGGACGCACGCGGTTGTTGCCGAATTTGCCACCGCTGGCGAGGTTTTGCTGGAGCTTGATGAGCTGCACGAACTTGACGACCGTGTCCATGCGCAGCATCGGCAGCATCCAGTGGTACATCGGCATGGCTTCCTCGATCTTGCCGTTGGTGGCGAGATCCCAGATCTTCACATTGTGTCTTGGAAACGCGCCACCGACTCCGGTGATCCAGAACTTCGCGCCCATCGCGGCACCTTCAAGCGCGCAATCATCGACACCCACGCCGAGCGTGAGGCGATTGCCGCAAAGCTCGCGAATGCCGGCAATGCGGCGGGCATCGGTGGAGGATTCTTTCACGGACTCAACATTCGCGCACTCGTCGGCGAGTTCCTTGATGTGGGCCGGCGTGAAGTCGGTTTTGTAAGCGACGGGGTTGTTGTAAATGATGCAGGGAAGATCCGTGGCGGTGATGACGGCCTTCATGTGCGTCTTCATTTCGCGCCAGTCGGAAGCGTAAAGGTAAGGAGGCAGCACCATCAGGCCGCGGCAACCATTGTCCTTTGCAGCCTTGGCGAGATCCACGGCTTCTTTGGTGGAAAGAGCGGCGATGCCGGGAATGATCGGCGTGCCGGGCAGAGCATCGACATAGGTCTTTTGCAGAGCGACTTTTTCCTGGAAGGACAGCGTGGCACCTTCACCCAACGAACCGTGGGGAATGATCGCGCTGCAGCCGTTTTCGATCAACCACTTGCCGTGCTCGGCCATGAGACCGTGGTCGATGGTGAGATCGGCGTTGAATTGGGTCAGTGTTGCGGGCATGACGCCCTTCCATTGGATGCTCATTTTTGTTATTTGGTTGTGTTGTTAGATGGAAAATTTGATGCCGTGGAGGAATGGATCGGAGGGATTGAAAATGTAGGTGGACTCGCCGTTGACCCATGCCTTGCCAGTGACGTGGGGGATGACTTTTCCATCCGGCAACTCATCGACATGGCCTTCGAAAACCGTGTCGAGGATGCTGGCCTGGCGCCAAGTCTGGCCGGGCTTGAGTTTGCCCGCCGCGTGCAAACATGCAAGCTTGGCGCTCGTGCCGGTGCCGCAGGGCGAGCGGTCGTAGGCCTTGCCGGGGCAAAGCACGAAGTTGCGGCTGTCGGCCTTGGAGGGATCGCCCGGAGGACCGAAGACCTCGATGTGGTCGATCTCCATGCCGTTGTCGCCGGTGATGCCTTGTTGCCCGAGCTGCTGGCGCACGCTCCATGCGAAATGGGTGAGTGCTTCGAGATTTGCAAACTCCACCGCGGGGCCTTGGCCATCGACAAGAAAGAACCAGTTCCCTCCCCAAGCGATGTCGCCGTGCACCGTGCCCCAGCCGGGCACTTCGATCGCGACCGCAGCGGCCTTGCGATAACTCGGCACATTGGCAACCTCCACCGAGCCATCCTCACGCAGCGTGGCGACGACCACACCGACCGGTGTGTCAATGCGATGCGAACCAACGCCGATCTTGCCCATGTGCGCCAATGTCACGGCAAGGCCGATGGTGCCATGGATGCACATGTTGAGGGTGGACACATTGTTGAAAAAAATCACACCGCACACGCAGTCCGGCTCATGCGGCTCGCAAAGCAACGCGCCGACCATCGCCTCATGGCCACGCGGCTCGTTGCAAACCGCGCTGCGCAGCCAGTCGTGTTCCTTTTGAAAAACTTTCGCACGCTCGGCAAGCGATCCGCTTCCCAAGTCGGGACCTCCGGAAACGACCACACGCGTTGGCTCGCCGCCGGTGTGGGAGTCGATGACTTTGATGATTGCTGCGCTCATGGCCGAGTCCATTTTTAACATCACGGTCTAGGCGAAAGCACTAGCGCAAACTTGCGATTTCGCATAAGCAACACCCGCCGCCCTCCACAACCGCATGAAAGCCGCAAGCGCACTCTGCAAAAACTTCTTCGAGTCGATCGGGCAAATGCTGCCTGTCGACCGGCTTTTCGACGGCGTGCCCGACATTGTTTTTTTCGTCAAGGACGCGCAAGGCCGCTACATCATGGTCAACGACACGCTCGCCTCACGCTGCGGCCTCGCCAGCAAGGACGATGCGATCGGCCGCACCGCCGAAGAGTTGTTTCCCAAGCCGCTGGGCAACGCCTTCGCGCAACAGGATCGCGAAATCCTGCGCGGCGGGAACGGCATCCGCGGGCGCTTGGAACTCCACCTCTACACCGGCGGCGGCCGCGGTTGGTGCCTCACTTTCAAGGAACCGATTCCTGGAAAAAAAGGCGGCGTGGCCGGCATCTGCGGCATTTCCCGCGACCTCCACGCACCCGGCGCGGCCGATGAGGATTTCGCCGCCATGTCCACAGCGATCGATTACATCCACCGCCACTACGACAAGGCGCTGCGTCTGCCGGTTTTGGCAAAGATGGCCGGACTCTCGGTCTATCAATTTGATCAGCGCATTCGTTCACTGTTTCATGTGACCGCCGGTCAATACTTCGTCAAAGTCCGCATCGAGGCCGCCTGCAACCGCCTCACCGCAACCGATGACGCGATCGCACAAATCGCCCTTGATTGCGGATACTCGGACCAGTCGGCATTTTCCAGACAGTTCAAGCAGGCTGTCGGGATCAGCCCGCTCGCCTACCGGAAAAAATTTACCGAATCGTGAATTTAGAAACGCCCCGGTGCCATGGCATCGATCGGGCGGAACGGAGTATCGCCGCTGAGCAAATCGGCAACGAGGCGCCCGCTCACGGGACCCAGGCTCAGGCCCATCATCGCATGGCCGGTGGCGGCGACGAGGTTGGGCATGCCGGAAACTTTGCCAAGGTAGGGAATGCCGTCGGGAGAAACCGGCCGCAGGCCAGCCCACGGCGTGATGCCGGTGAAGTCCTTCTCGGCAAATTTCGGAAAGTACGCGCCGACGGATTTCACGATGCCTCGCACCCGGGCGGGATTGACGCGCAGATCCAATCCCCCCACCTCCATCGTGCCCGCAAAACGCAGGGTCTGGCCCATCGGCGTAATCGCCACTTTGGCCTCTGCGAAAATCGAACAAAGCTCGGGCAGCTCGGGCGGCGTCGGCAGCGTGAGCGAGTAACCCTTGCCCGGTTGAAGGGGCAACTTCAATCCGATGCTGCGCAAGAGGCGGGCACTCCACGAACCGCCCGCAACCACAAACTGATCACCCTCAAAACGGCGACCCCCGCCGGAGACCGCGGTCACCACGCCGTTGCGAGATTCGATCGAATCGATTGAGACGCTGTTTTCGATCGATCCGCCGAGTTCAAGAATTTTTTGGCGCATTAAATGCATAAACCGCGCAGGATCGAGATGGCAGTCTTGCGGGAAGTAAACCGAGCCTGCGACATCCATCGTGACACCGGGATCAACCTTGCAGGTCGCGGCGGCATCAAGCACCTCGGCATTCAATCCAATCTGGTGCGCGGCAGTGGCAACTTCGGCTTCCTCGTGCAAGCCCTTTTCAGTTTTGCAAAGCATCAACAAACCGCGTGGAACCAGCCCAAAATCACCACTTTCGGCGAGTTCCGCATAAAGCCGGCGGCTCTCCAAATTCAAATCACGCAGCAACTCGCGCGATGCGGCAACATGCTTTTCGGTCGAGTGACGATAGAACAGCCAACCCCAACGCATCAGCGCCGGATCCAGCCGCGGCCTCACGAAAAACGGACTCTCGGGATTCAAAATCCAACGCAGTCCTTTGGCAATCATGCCGGGTGCTGCAAGGGGAATGAAATGACTCGGCACAATCATGCCAGCGTTGCCCATCGAGCAATTGTCGCCACCGGCGGATTCCCGCTCGATCACGGTTACGGAAAATCCACGCTTCAAGGCATAGTATGCCGAGCAAAGCCCGATCACGCCGCCTCCGACCACCACCACTTTTTTGGAGTCCATGGTCCGAATTTACATGCATCGTCTTGTCAGGATCTTGAGAAATTCCCGATGAAACCGCAGCATGCGACGGATTTTCATCAAAAAAACCAACACATTGAAAAAACGTGACAAGGTCTTGCCGATTTTCATTCGGGCGGTGGCGCATTTCCGCATTCGATCTTGCTATTTATTTGCGAAAAAATGAAATACCAGCTCTCCGTTGCAAGTATAGACCTTCATTGAACAGGCCCGCATGAAATTTTTCCAACTTCCGCTTTGCCTCCTGATCCTTGCCATCACCGTCGCCGACACGCACGCATCGGTAAGAATGCCCGCCGTGTTTGATGAACACATGGTCCTGCAGCGCGATACCATTCTGCCAATCTGGGGATGGGCTTCGCCAGGCGAACGCGTCGAAGTGTCACTCGGCGCTCAAAGCGGCTCCGCGGTGACCGACTCCGATGGCAAGTGGATCGTCCGCCTGCAACCTCAGGCAGCCAGCAAGGATCCGCTGACGCTCACTGTCAAAGGCAGCAACACCATCGAGATCAAGGATGTGCTTTTGGGGGATTTGTGGTTGTGCAGCGGCCAATCGAACATGGACTTCAGCCTTGGCAGTATTCAGGCAACGGATGACATCAAGAGCGCCAATTTCCCGCTCATTCGGCATTTTCGAACGACCTACCATTTCGCCAGTGCGCCCGCCGATGATTTGAATGGCAAATGGAGCGTCTGCAGTCCGGGCACGGCATCCGGCTTCACCGCGGTGGGGTATTACTTCGCCCGCAAGGTGCATGCCGAAACCGGTGTGCCGATTGGCTTGCTCACCAACGCCGTGGGCGGCACCAACATCGAGCTTTGGATGTCGCAGGAAACCCTGCTCAACACGCCTTCGCTCGCGCCCTATGCGAAAATCATGCGCGAGTCACTCGATCAGTACCAAAAGGACCTGACGGATGCCCTTCCCGCGATCGAGCAGTGGATGAAACTTTCGAAGGCAAACTTGGCGGCGTCAAAGCCCCTACCATTGCCCCCCGAATGGCCGGAATCACCCTTTAGCGAACGCCGCGCACGCCCACGCTGCGTGACCCTGCACAACGGCCACATCGCCCCCCTCGTGCCAATGGCGATGCGCGGTGTGCTTTGGTACCAAGGTGAAAACAACGCCAGTGATTCCAACGTTCTTCTCTATGTCGAAAAGAAACGCGCAATGCTGGCCGATTGGCGCAAGTGGTTCGGCAATTCCAATCTGCCTTTTTACTTTGTGCAACTCGCGTCCTTCCAAGCCCCTTCGAAAGACCCGGCCGGTGGAGGATGGGGACCGATCCGCGACGCGCAGCGCCGTTGCCTTGAAATCCCGCACACCGGCATGGCCTCCGCCGTTGATGTCGGTGATGCCAACGACATTCATCCGAAGAACAAGTTTGATGTTGGCGAGCGACTCGCCAGATGGGCGCTTGTGAACGAATACGGAAAGAAAGACATCGTCGTCAGCGGGCCGCTGCTCCGGGAAATGAAAGTCGAAGGTTCCAAGGCGCGCATCACTTTTGATTCCATCGGCGGCGGCCTCATGACAGCCCGCAAGGAAGGCCGCGCACCCGCAACTGAGACCAAGGGAGCCAAACTTGAGGGCTTCGCCATCGCCGGCGAAAACAAACAATGGCAATGGGCCGATGCCGTCATCGATGGCGACACCGTGCTGGTCAGTTCGCCGCAAGTTCCATCGCCGGCCGCAGTACGCTATGCCTACAGCAGCAACCCGGTGGATGCCAACCTTTACAACCGCGCGGGACTTCCCGCATCACCTTTCCGCACCGATAAGTGGTGACAGCTTTTCCACTCCATGACACTCTGAACATCAACCGTATGAAGAACTCCAACAAATCCATGAAACGACGCATCCTCGCCATGCTGTTGCCATTGACGGCCTCGCTGTCAGCGGCACCCGTGCTTGACCATCAAAAACTCATGCAAAGCCAGACCTTCTGGGACAACCGTGATTTTGATTGGTTCGAAAAAAATATCCCCTTTCTGGACACTCCCGATGCGGAGCTCAACAAAACCTATTACTACCGCTGGGAGGTCGTCACCAAACACCTTACCTACGGTTCCCAGAACACCGGATACATGTGGACCGAGTTCATCAACCGTCCTTTCTGGTCGGGCGCCTACGGTGGCATCTCATGCCCTGCAGGTCTTCAATTCTACGAGACCCGCTGGTTGCGAAACCCGCGCTTCAGCCGCGATTATGCGCGCTACTGGTTCCGCACTCCGGGCGCCCAGCCGCGCAATTACTCCGCATGGATGGCGGACTCCGCATGGGCGACCCATTTGGTGCACCCGAACAAGGAATTTCTCGTCGATCTGTTGCCGGATCTGATCAAGAACTTTGAAGGCTGGTACAAGAAGAGCTGGGTGGCGGATAAGAACATGTTTTGGCAGAACGGCCACGATGACGGCATGGAATTCAACATCGCCAGCCGCCAGACCAAAAACATCCTCGCTGGCGCACCTTCCTACCGCCCAAGCTTCAATGCTTACATGTGGGCCGACTGCATGGCGATTTCGCAAGCCGCGGAACTTGCCGGCGACCAGAAAACCGCCACTGATTTCCGCGCCAAGGCGGACGACCTCAAAAAACAGGTGCAAGCCAACCTGTGGGATGCCAAGCGCGAATTTTTCTTCCCGATGTTTCGCGACGACGAGACCGACAAGGACGGCAATGTCGTGAAGAAAAACACGCTGGTTTATGAAACCGGAAAATATGCAGGCAGCGGCAAGGGCCGCGAGCTTGCCAGCTATGTGCCCTGGTACTTCAACATGTTGGACAAAGGCTTCGAATCGGCATGGAAATTCCTGATGGATCCGGAATACTTTTATGCGGATTACGGCCCGACCACCACGGAGCGCAATGACCCCCAATTCCTTCTTGCTCCCGGCTGCTGCTGGTGGAGCGGACAATCATGGCCCTTTGCCACCACCCAGACACTCAAGGCTCTTGCCAACGTTTTGCAAAACTATCCGCAAAAACATGTCTCTCGCGCCGACTATTACAAACTCCTTCGCGTCTATGCCCTTTCACAACGCAAGAAAGGCGAACCCTACATCGCCGAAGCTCTCAATCCCTTTACCGGATCATGGGACGGTCACGACGGCTACTACCGCAGCGAGCACTACTTCCACTCGGGCTTTGTCGATCTGATCGTCACCGGCCTGGCGGGCATGAAGGTTGAAAACAGCGACACATTGACCGTTGATCCGCTCGCACCTGCGGAGTGGGATTATTTCGCGATGGAAAACATTCCGTATCGCGGTCATCTCGTGGCGATCGTCTGGGACAAAACCGGTCAACGGTACGGCAAGGGCGCGGGCCTTCAAATTTTGGTCAACGGCCAAAAGGCGGGCTCATCCCCCACTCTCTCCAAGCTCTCGGTCAAGTTGCCGGCTGCCAAAGAAGAGCCAATGGACAGCGACAATCGCGTGAATCATGCGGTAAACAACGATGGCAATTACTTCCCGCGCCTCAATGCTTCGCATGTCGGTCAGAAATCCTCGCTTGCCTTCCTTCAGGACGGCAACACCGCTTGGTATCATCTCAACCCGCCGCTCCGCTGGACCTGTGCCGAATCACCGAACGAGATCGACTGGCTCACGGTGGACATGGGGACGCAGCGCTCGGTCAACGAAGTGAAACTCTTCTTGCTCGATGATGGCGAAGGACAACCGATTGCCGCACCAAGCAGCTATCGTTTGGAATATTCCAATGGAAATGACCCATGGAAACCGATACCGGGCCAAGTCCTAAGCCCCGAGAAGCCGACCGGCCGCCTCCCCAACATCGTCCGCTTTCCTGAAATGAAAATCGAGAAGCTGCGGGTCATGTTTAAAAACGCTCCCGGCAAAAAGTGCGGCATGACCGAAATCGAAGTCTGGGGTCCCGATGTGCGCCCTTACACGCCCGCCAACCCGCCTGCTGGCAACCTCGCCTTCAATGCCAATCCCAAGCAAGGGTTCCCGAAGGCCACAGCATCCCATTCGGACAAGTTTGGCGGAACCCCCGACAAGGCAATCGACGGCAAGATCATCTACCGTCCCGTGCCAATGAACCGCTGGACAAGCTTTGAATCACCCAACACCAGCGATTGGCTTGAAGTCGATTTCGGCCAAAAGAAAAAAGTCGGCCGAGTGCTGTTGCACATCTTCTCCGATGGCGGCGGTGTGAGACCTCCGAAAAGCTATGTCATTGAAGGATGGACCGGCACCGAATGGAAAGCCGTCCCCAACCAGGTCTATGATCCCGTAAAGCCGACCGGCAGCATGATCAACACGACCACCTTCCCGGCAATATCCACGGACAAAATCCGCGTGATGTTCAACCACCACGGCGAAGGAAATTCACGCAGCGGTATTTCTGAAATCGAAATCTGGGAGCAATGATGAATTGCTAGTCATGCATTAAACTCCCGTGCCTCAAGCCATCGAAAACGAATCCTCGCCCGCCACAACTCGATCCCAATCCGAGTTGCGGCGCGGAATGATCCTCATCAGCATCGGCCTGGTGGCCACCACACTTGGCACGGTCACCAGTGTCGGTGAGTTGCCTCTCACCAATGTGCTGATGAGCCAACTCGGTTGCAATGCCGAGCAGGTTTCGCGCTTTTTCTGGCTGATGACCGTGCCATGGGCCTTCAAGCCCTTGGCGGGTCTGCTGTCCGACAGCATCCCCTTGTGCGGCACCCGCCGCCGGCACTACATACTTTTTGCATCGGCCATTGCCGCCGCGCTTTGGTTTGCCTTGGCATGGGTCACGGCCAGCTACACAGTCATGTTGATTGCGGCAATGCTGCTCTACTCATCATTCATGATGGTGAGTACCGTCATTGGAGCGCTCATTGTGGAGGAAGGAAGACGCAGTGCCGCAACGGGCCGGCTCACATCCTTGCGCTCGGTGATCGTCAATATCAGCTTCTTGGTGGGCGGCCCCATAAGTGGATTTCTTGCCACCCGGTTCGGAGCGACCGGCGGCCTGCGCCTTGCAGCCGGAGTTGGCGCGCTGACCTTTTTCGCTCTTTGGATCGCCACTTATTTTTTCCTGCATGAAAACCGCAGCCCCAGCGTATCGGTCAAGGAAACCGCGCGGAATTCAGGGCGGGTTTTGATCGGCCTGTTCAAACATCGGACGCTTTGGATCGCCGTGGGATTCATCTCGCTGGTTCTCGCGATGCCCAACTTCACGGTCTTGATGACCTTCAAGCAGCGCAACGAATTGGGCTTCAGTTTTGAACAAATCGGTTACCTCCGTCTCATCTTCGGAGTCTTCGGGCTTATCGGCGCGATTATTTTCCGCGTGATGTGCGGAAAGCTGTCTCTCCGCTGGACCCTCACGATCGGCTTGGTGATCTACTCATTGGGCAACCTTGCGTATTTCTTTTACAACAGCATGCCTGCGGCATTTTGCATCGAGGCGATCAACGGCCTGGTGATCACGCTCGTTCAAGCTCCACTCTACGATCTGGCCGCCCGCTCCACACCAAAAGGCACCGAGGCCTTGGGCTACGGACTCATCATGGCGGTCTGGAGCAACATGATGCAATTTGCTCCATGGTTGGGTGCCAAGCTCAACCAAAGCATCCCACTTTCCGGCATGATCTGGATCAATGAGAGGTTGGATGTTTGGTTGGTCGGCAAGCTCAACCTAAGCATCCCAGTTCCCGGCATGATCTGGATCAATGTGATTTATGTTTTGGCACTGGTGGCACTAGTACCTCTTTTGCCAAAAGCCATCATCAGCCGCCGAGAAGGTGAGCGCTAAAAAATGGCCTCATGACTCGCAGGGCAATCATTGGTCTGTTGCTGATCCATTCCACGGTCCTCGCCGCGGAAACCAACACCTCTCCCGCACAGCCACATGCCCTCGATGCACGCAAAGCAATGGCACAGGCGGAACGCCTCGGCCGTGAAGCATCATCGCTCATGCGGTGCAACCGAATCCGAACTTATTGGGCTCCCGATGGTTCACGGCTGATTTATCGGGTAAACACACGCAGCAAGGGTTACGATTTTTTCCAAGTCGATTTGGCCAAGGGACAAAAGAGCCTCGCGTTCGATCATCAGGCCTTGGCCAAGGCTTTGACCAAAGTCGCTTCGCGCGAAGTTTCTGCAGAAAGCCTGCCGCTGGATGATCTGAATGTGTGCGCGGAGCCGAACCTGTTTCGCTTCCGGACCTTCGGGAAAAGTTGGCGCTTTGATTCCATCAAGTCCGAAATTTCTCCAGACGACATGCCGCCCGGAGAAGCTACCCTGCTTTCCGTTCGCGATGCGATGCGCGGAACCCAGCGCGATGGTGGCCCGGTCGATCTGACGATCGAAAATCGGACTGAATGTGAGATTGAAATATTTTGGATGGACGGAGGCCGCAATCGCAAGTCGTACGGAAAACTCCCTGCAAACCAAAGCACCACGATTGCGAGCTACGACGGACATCTATGGCTCATCACCGACAAGTATGGAGAACCGCTCGCGGGAGTGGAGGCCGGCAACGGAGCATCGGTTGCCAGAATCAAAAACAAAAACAAATCCGAGCCACTCAAGCAACACGGCCAAGCATCGCCGGACGGCAAATGGCGGGCCATCATCCGCGATCACAACCTGGCGATCGAATCCGTCGACCAGGAAAAAAGCTCCCCTATCCGGTTATCTAGCGACGGCACTGCAGACGACTTTTACTGCGAGCCTATTCTTTGGTCGCCCGATTCACGAAAAATCATTTGTTTCCGCACCAAATCCGTCCAAGCCCGCCAGATCCACATCGTCCAATCCTCGCCGCCAGATCAACTCCAACCCAAGCTTCTCACTCTCGACTACCCGAAGCCCGGAGATCCGATACCGCAACCCAAGCCACGCTTGTTTGACATCACAACCCATGGTCAAACAACCATCGACGAATCGCTTTTCAACAACCCATGGGAAATTTCGCAAACCGCTTGGAACGAAGACTCCACCGAATTTTCCTTTATCTACAATCAAAGAGGCCACCAAACCATGAGACTCATCGGTGTGCGTGGTGATTCAGGATCAACCCGCGCGATTGTGGAGGAAACGAGCAAAACCTTCATCAACTACTCGGACAAAACCTACCTCCGCCGTCTGCCTGCAACCAAGGAAATCATCTGGGCATCCGAGCGCGACGGGTACAACCACCTGTACCTGATCGACGAAATCAGCGGGCAAATCAAGGCACACATCACCAGCGGAGATTGGAATGTACGCGAAGTCGTTGAGGTGAATGAAAAAAATCGCCAACTGATCCTCAAAACCATCGGTTATGATCAGCAAAATCCGTATCACGTGCACTTTGCGCGGGTCAACTTCGACGGCAGCGAATTCACTCCCCTCACCGATGGCGCGGGCAATCATCAAGTCGAATTCTCACCGGATGGCAAATGGATCATCGACACATGGTCGCGCGTCGACCATCCACCCGTGACTGAACTCAAGCGTGCGGTTGACGGCAAAACCATCATGGTGCTTGAGCGTAGCGATGATTCCGCGTTGACCAAGCTCGGCCTGTCCCGCCCTCAGCGCTTTGTTGCCAAAGGACGGGATGGCCACACGGACATCCACGGCATCATCGTCACTCCGTCTAATTTTGATCCCAAGAAAAAATATCCGGTGGTCGAATACATCTATGCAGGCCCCCAGGATTTTTTTGTGCCTCAAAACCACAAGGCGTGGACGAACTTGCAAAGCGTAGCGGAACTCGGATTCATCGTGGTGAGTATCGACGGCATGGGGACCAATTGGCGCAATAAGTCGTTTCACGATGTCTGTTGGAAAAATATTTCCGATTCGGGATTTCCTGACCGCATTCCATGGATCAGGGCGGCGGCTGCAACACGACCTTGGATGGACCTCACGCGCATCGGTATTTTCGGAGGCAGCGCCGGTGGCCAGAGTACTCTTGGCGCTCTGCTTCACCATGGGGATTTTTACAAAGTGGGTGTCGCGGATTGCGGATGTCATGACAACCGCATGGACAAAACATGGTGGAACGAAGCTTGGATGGGTTGGCCTGTCGATGACAACTACGCCGCCAATTCAAATGTGACAAACGCCGCCAAACTCACCGGCAAATTGCTGCTCATCGTTGGCGAACTTGATCGCAATGTGGACCCTGCATCGACCGCACAAGTCGTCGCCGCTCTGCAAAAAGCGGATAAGGATTTCGATTTCCTGCCAATCATCAACGCCGATCACGGTGCAGCCGAAACCCCCTACGGCAAATATCGCCGCGCAGATTTTTTAATGCGCCATCTTGGAGGTCCGGTTCGATAAAAACCCATTACGATCAACAGGGAAATTATCTTACAACAGCAGCTTGCATGAAATCACAGCTTCCATAAGACCCGCGGGGAAATTCTCAGTACCTGCATTCCAGGCATGCACAGTGGACAATCCGATCGGTTGAAATTTCCCACCGACCAACAATCATCATGAAATCCAGCATTAGATTATTGGCCATCCTGTCAGCGGCCGCAGGATCACTCGATGCCAGCACGCCGCTCAAGCTTTGGTATGCACAACCAGCCAACCAATGGGTGGAAGCACTGCCCATCGGCAATGGCCGACTCGGCGCAATGGTTTTTGGCGACATCAAAAAAGAGCATATCCAGTTCAACGAAGACACCATATGGACCGGCAAACCCCACGAATACCAAAACGAGGGCGCGGTGGACCATTTGCCGCAGATCCGACAGCTTTTGACTGAAGGCAAACAGCGTGAGGCGCAGAATCTCGCCTCAAGGGAATTCATGAGCGAGCCGCTTCGTCAGAAAAAATACCAACCCTTTGGCGACATTCACATCGATCATCAAAATTTCGAAAATGCCACCAATTATCGAAGGGACTTGGACCTGACCAACGCGCTTGCCAGCGTCAGCTATCAAATCGGCGATGTGACCTATCGGCGCGAAACTTTCGCAAGCCACCCTGATCAGGTGCTTGTATGGCGCGAGACGGCCAGCAAGCCGGGCTCGGTGAACTTCAAGATATCGCTCGATTCTCCACACGCAGTAAAAATCTTCGCCCAAGACGATACTCTGATCATGAGCCGAAACGGCGAAGTTTTCATGAAGTCGGAGGCAATCATACCGACATTGGAACCCAGGTCCGATGTCAGAGAAAATTATGCCCAGCAGCTTTCCGGATATCTGACGGCCCCTGAAACTGGCGACTACATCTTCTGGGTCTCTGCCGACGACCAAGGCGAGCTGTGGCTTGGCGAAGCTGGCTCAGACAAAGCTGACAAAAAACTCTGCTTCACGGACAGATGGGTAAACAAGAAAGAGTTCGACAGAAATCCAGCACAGAAGTCTGCGCCGCTGCATCTTGAAAAGGGCAAGATTTATCCAATCATGCTTTTGCATGCCGAGCTCGAGGGTTTCGATCATGCCGATGTGGCTTGGACGAAGCCAGGAAGCAACAAGCCCGAGGCCATCGATGCCGCTTTGCTCTCTGTTACTGCGGACGGAAAACAACCCGGAGTGCGTCAGCGCATTTGGGCGGGAGTTTCGAACATCGCGAATCTGTTAAAGTGCCCGGACTATCCCGATGGAAAAATTCGCGCAAAAAATGGAGATTATTCAAACGCTGAAAACGAGGAGTCGCTGAAGCGCTGGAGGGCGGAGAACATTGCTTTTGAAGCACGCATCCGCGTCGTCGCCGAAGGTGGCAAAGTGACCGTGGCAAACGATTCCATCACGGTCGAAAATGCCAACAGCGCGATGCTAGTTCTCGCCGGCGCGACCAGTTTTGTGAACTACCAGGACATCAGCGGCGATCCGGCGGCACGCTGCCAGGCCGCTTTGGATGCAGTGAAAGGAAAATCCTATGAGACACTGTTGAATGCGCATGTTGCGGACTACCAGAAGTTGTTCCGCCGCGTGTCGATCGATCTGGGGTCTTCGGATGCCGTCGATCTTCCGACGGACGAGCGACTTAAAAAAAATCCGCAACAAGCTGATCCCGCTTTGGCCACGCTGCTTTTTCAGTACGGGCGCTATCTGCTGATTTCCAGTTCACGCCCCGGCGACCAACCCGCCAATCTCCAAGGCATATGGAATGATCGGATGGATCCTCCTTGGGAAAGCAAGTGGACCTGCAACATCAACCTTGAAATGAACTATTGGCCGGCCGAGGTCACTAATCTTGCGGAGTGTCACGAGCCGCTCTTTGATTTGATCGATGATCTTGTCGTGAGCGGCGCCAAGACGGCCAAAGCACAATATGGAGCGCGCGGCTGGGTGCTCCATCACAACACCGACCTGTGGCGGGGAACCGCACCGATCGACCTCTCCTTCATCGGCATATGGCCGACGGGCGGTGCCTGGCTTTGCCAACATCTTTGGGAGCATTACCGCTTCTCCGGCGACAAGGAGTTTCTGGCAAAGCGCGGTTATCCAGCGATGAAGGAGGCGGCAATTTTCTTTGAGGATTATCTTGTGAAGGATCCCAAGACCGGGTGGCTCATCAGCACGCCCTCAACCTCGCCCGAGATCGGCGGATTGGTCGCAGGCCCCGCAATGGATCACCAACTCATTCGGACACTTTTTTCAAACACGGCCGAGGCAGCAAAGTTGCTGGGAGTCGACAAGAAGTTTGCCGACAAACTGCGCGAAATGAGCCGCCAGATCGCACCCAACCGCATTGGCAAGCACGGTCAGTTGCAGGAATGGAGTTTGGAGGATCGCGATGATCCGAATGAGAAGCACCGCCATGTTTCACACCTCTGGGCGCTTCATCCAGGATCGGAAATCACATCCGCAACACCGGAGTTGTTCGAGGCGGCGAAGAAGTCGCTTGTGTTCCGCGGCGATGACGGCGTCGGGTGGTCACTTGCATGGAAGATCAACTTCTGGGCGCGTTTGTTGGATGGAGATCAAGCCTACCAGTTGGCCCAAAAGCAATTGAATCATGTGACCGAAACGGAAATCCGTTACGATGGTGGCGGCGGATCCTACTCCAATTTGCTCTGTGCATGCCCACCCTTCCAAATTGACGGCAATTTTGGTTTCACCGCAGGCATCGCGGAAATGCTGCTTCAATCACACGCGGGTGAAATTGTGCTTCTTCCCGCGTTGCCGAAAGCATGGCCGAATGGCAGCGTGAGCGGCCTGCGCGCCCGCGGAGGATTCACGGTGGATATCGCGTGGCAGGATGGAAAGCTAATCGGAGCAAAAATTCATTCCGACAATGGAGGCACTTGCAAGATCAGATGGGGTGAAAAAAGGGCCGAACTGAAGATCAAGCTAGGGAAATTCGTGTGCATGAACGGCAATGGTGTAATATGAAAATTATGAAAATAAACACATTGCTGACGATTATGATGATATGAGCAATGTCGACTACGTTGCAGGCGGCGGAGCCGATCAACACGACGGCGGATCAACACGACGGCGCGTCTTTTTTCGTTGAATGAGGTCCGTTTGACGGATCCCGAACTGCTGAAGATCCGGAAACTGGAGCAACGGTATCTGCTGAGCCTCGACAACGACCGCCTCCTGCGGAATTATCTCGAGATCGCGAGTATCCGGACCGGTCTACCGGAGTTGTCCGGCCTGCTCGTGCCGGGGCTGCCCAGCCCTTCATGGGTCATCAGGACTTGGCAGTTCAAATCATCCAAACGGAGGTCGCCGCCGTGGGCTAACAAAATTCGCCCTACCCCAGCAGCCGCAAGCGGACCACCTAGACCACCAACACGTTAAACCAGCGCAGTGCTGCCACGCAGAAGCTCCTGACACTCCCGGTTGAATCCGGGAATGTCACTTTGCCATGTGTAATAGTCGTAATAATCGGTGGATTCGATACAAACGGCAAGCCGCGGAGATCCACGCCACATTCATCATGCGTGGGCTTGTTTATTTTTTCGGTATCTCCATCAAAGGCACGCCAGGAATGCTCCATTCGTAAATGCCCATCGCGTAACGAATTTTACCATCTTGCGTTTGCACCTCAAGACGCATGGCCGTTGTGGTAACCGGCTGGAAGGTCACCTTGTTGAAGGTGTCTGGTTCAATGCCATAGCCGCTGGGTTTTTCCACTTCCTTCCATTCCTTGCCGCTAAGATACATCAAACGCCAGGACTTGGGCAGACGAATATCGCCACTCTTCAAGGGAGACTCGTCAAACCAGTAGACCGAGCACTCGGACACCTTGAGAGGGGCATCGAAATTTCTGCGAACCCAATGCATCTTGCCATGCTCGGAACCACCGAACGAGTAGGTGCTGAAGCGCGGCACTTTCGTATCATGAGAGGATTGCCCAATCTTACCGTCAAACATGGCTTCGTACGGATCAAGTCCGGCTCCACGGCTGAAAGATACCAAAGGTTCTGCTGGAAGCTTCCACTCGCGGGCGTCTGGGCCGGTTCCAACAACCGGCAGGGCCGCCAAACGAAGACGCGCGGCACCCATCGGAATCATGGTGATAGTTTCGAGCGGCTCAGATGTTTTGACGGGGCTTGGCTGCAGTTTGTCGACGAGACCAATATGATCTTCCTTCCAATTCGGCAGCTTGCGGGCTTTGGCTTTGATCTCGATCGGCGTTCCCTCGTGAGTGAATGGCATGTTGCTTGCCGGCCATGGTTTGGAAACCACTTCGAACGAAGCTGCAAGATTGGCCGCATCAAACTGCAAGGCATAGTTCCACGGCGTGGAGGGAAGGATTTCCCATGCAGGCCATGGTTCTTTGCGACGCTCCGGTTGGTGGCGCACATAATTTTCGCCAATCTTCACCGAAAATGTCAGCGGGCCATAATTGACCGAGACGCTGTTCTGGTTTTTCGCCCAAGTGGTAATGGAGATCTGCCTTGGGAAATTCACGACGATCGTGTCACCTGCCTTCCAGTTGCGATCGACGCGGATGTAGGAACCGGGGCGTGATTGCACGGTAACTGGCTTACCATTGATCGCTAGCTTGGCGCCCCCAGTGCACCAAGCAGGCACGCGCAGATGAAGCGGGAAATTGACGGCTTTTTCGGGATTCACCTTCATGGTCACCGTGCCATCGAAAGGATAATTGGTTTCCTCGCTGATGGTGACATTCACGCCGCTAGCGACCTTGGCGGTGACGCTGCTAGGCGAATACATGAACGCGGCAAGGCCATTGTCGGAAGTCGCCATCCAAAGCGCTTGGGCATAGTAAGGCCAGCCCGCTCCGGCATTGTGCTGACAGCAGCGATGATCGTGCGGATCCATCACCTGCATCGGTCCGGCATCGGCCAATTCAGGGGCCTTGGAGCGAGCATCGGAGTTCACTTGGTTGGCCGATGTCAGATAACGCAGCGCCTTCATATCGGCGGTCATCGTTGCCGGCAGTGTGTTGAAGGCGATGTTTTCACAGCGGTCAGCCCATTTCGGATCCCCCGTGATACGAGCAATAATCGGATGCGAAATAATCATTTCAGCAGCACCGCAGGTTTCAATCGCTTGACGCGGGTCAGTGTAACCGGGACGCGCAAACTCGTCGCCGCCGAACGCACCGCCGGGAACCTGGCCATAGATATCAATGACACTGTCCCAGTGACTCTCGGTCATCTCAAGGAACTTCGGATCCTTGTTTTGGGGATAAAACAATGCCGGTTTGCGGAAACCTTGGGAAAAGTCGACATTATGGCCGCTCTTGAAGACCTTCATCCAGGTAGAGCCGCAGCGCTGAAGTTTGGCGGTAAATTCCAACAACTTGGGATCACCCGTCCGATTGTAGAGCCAATAGGCGCTTTCCATGTCGTCCGCATTGCGGGGCACCTGCCAACCACTGGAGAAAAATTTATTGTCGGGGATCTCCATTTCCCATGCGAAGTATTTCTTCATCAACTCGAGCACCCGCTTGTCACCTGAATACTCATAATAGGCACGCAACACAAACAGCATGTTCTGATTGGACATCAGGTCATGGCTGCCTTGGGGGCTGAGGTTACTGACAGGTCCGAAATACCCATCCGGACGCTGACTTGCGAAGGCATTTTCGATCCATGGCATGGCCTGGGCGATGAGATTTTTGTCATCAAGCACGAAAGCCATAGCCGCAAACCCGCGCAGCCAATAAGGCGCTTCCTCCCAGCCGTTGGCGCCTTTGCCCTGAGGATCGAGCCATGCGTTGCCCTTGGGATTGCAGTAGCTGCTGATTTCGGTGAGGTGACCCACAAAGCCCTGCCCTTGAAGTTCCAACTGCTTGCGAAGCCATCCCTGGGGCTTGATCGCGCCAAATGGCAAATGAATGAGAGGACTTGGCAAGAGAGGTTCACGATGACCTGCATAGTGACTATTGGACTTGGTCGTGTCGGGACGATCCAAAACATCAACTCGATCTTGGGCCATTGTTGATGTGGCAATGAGCACGCTGGCCAGCGATGTGAAGGCGGCGATTGTGGTTTTCATGGGTATTTGGGTCATGGAGCTTGAGATGAGGGACTTAAAAATCCTCGTGTTCAATGTGATCAATACGTCGGGAGACCGCGGATATATCAAAAAATCTTATTTGGGGATAAAAAAAATGAAACATCGCCCCCCCGGGCCGCCGTATAGACCATGGAATTGCGAATCCGTCTTTTATTGCCGGAACCCGTGGGGCCTGACAGGATTTGACGCGTCAAGTGTCGAGCGGTGGCATCCCCAACCTCCAAAAAAGCCAAAAAATATCGAAACAATGAAGTCCAAACTAATCACAATCGCAGGTCTTTGCATCGGGGTCTTTTCGGCAAATGCTGCCGAATGGAAACCAGTGCCGGGACACATGATGACCCGCTGGGCCAAACAGGTCGATCCTGCCAAGCCGCTGCCCGAACACCCTCGGCCGCAAATGATGCGCGAAGCCTGGGAAAACCTCAACGGCCTGTGGCAATTCGAAATCACCCGCAAAGCGGATCCCCAACCAGACCAGTTCAACCAACAGATACTGGTGCCTTTCGCTGTCGAATCCTCGCTTTCAGGCTTAAAAAAAACGGTCGAGCCAAACGACCGCATGTGGTACAAGCGCACATTCAATGTGTCGGAATCGTGGCGCTCCAAACGCTTGCTGCTTCATTTCACCGCCTCCGACTGGGATACTGAGGTTTTTGTAAACGGCCAATCCGTGGGCCGTCATGTTGGTGGCTACGACCCGTTTGAATTCGACATCACCGATGCTCTCAAGCCAGAAGAAACCCAGGAGCTGGTGGTCTCCGTTTGGGATCCGACCAACGAAGGAGGCCAGCCCATCGGCAAACAAACGCTCCGGCCCGGAGGTATCTTCTACACCCCCACCAGTGGCATCTGGGGTACTGTATGGCTTGAGGCCGTGCCGAAAACCCATGTGAAGGAATTCCAAATGATCCCCGATATCGATGCCGGTGTTTTGAAACTCACGGTGGCGGCGGAAATCGGAAATGTGCGTGCGGTGGTGCGTGATGGTGAAACCATGGTGGCAGAAGAAATGGGTCATCCCGGAGAGGAGATCTCCATTCCGATACCCAATGCGAAACTGTGGACTCCAGATACGCCGTTTCTTTACGACCTTAACATCGAGCTGATCGATGGCCCGAACAAAGACGAGATCAAGAGCTACTTCGGCATGCGTAAAATTTCGATTGGTCCTGACGAAAACGGAATAACCCGCATCCTGCTCAACAACAAATTCGTCATGCAAAAAGGGCCATTGGATCAAGGATATTGGCCAGATGGTCTCTACACAGCGCCCACCGATGAGGCTCTGAAGTACGACATCGAGATGACAAAAGCCTATGGTTTCAACATGTCGCGCAAGCATGTGAAGGTCGAACCTTCACGCTGGTATTACTGGTGTGATAAACTCGGCGTTCTGGTGTGGCAGGATATGCCAGGAAGCGGCAACAAAACCCCGGAGCAGAAGGAACAGTTCGAAACCGAATTGAAAAACATGGTCAAAGCCCATTTCAACCATCCCAGCATTGTGATGTGGGTGGTGTTCAACGAAGGCTGGGGACAATACGATACCGAGCGAATCACCGAAATGGTCAAACTTTGGGATCCGGATCGCTTGGTGAGCAACGCCAGCGGCTGGGTGGATAAAAATGTCGGCGACATTCTCGATCATCATACTTATCCGGTGCCCGGCACACCCAAACCATCGAAGGAGCGCGCCTCCGTGGTGGGAGAATATGGCGGTCTTGGATACAATCTTGAAGGCCACATGTGGGTTGATTCCGGTTGGGGCTACCAGTCTTTCAACGATGCGGAGTCGCTCAACGAGCGCTACGAGGAAATCACCGGCATCCTGTTGCAGCACGCAAAAGATCCCGGCATCAGCGCCGGCGTGTACACCCAGGTTTCGGATGTCGAAGTGGAGAACAACGGCCTGATGACCTACGATCGGGAGGTCAACAAAATCAGTCCCGATGTCTCCGCACGCGCTATGATGGGACTCCTGCCACCGCGCAAGGTGAGCCTGCCCGATCAATTCATCGATTCGGCTTCGGTCGAATTGCAGGGCTTGGGTGAGAAGGAAAAAATCGTTTACACCATCGATGGCAGCGAACCGTCAGAACGTTCCAAAAGCTATGAAAAACCAATCCAAATCACCAAGGACTCGGCCATCAAGGCACGCAACGTTTGGCCCGATGGACGGATGAGCCGTGTGGTTAGCTTCCCCATGAAGAAGGTCGCCCCGCTTTCCGCGTCAAAAATCAATAAAGTCAAATCCGGACTTAAACTTTCGATTTATGAACTGGATAGCAAACCAAGCAAGCTCCCGGACTATGACCAACTGAAGCCGACCAAAATTTCCGTGGCCGATCTTGTGAACCTCAAACAGAAACCGCGTGAAAATAATTTCGGAATGGTATTCGAAGGTTTCATCAACGCACCCAGCACCGGAGTTTATCTGTTGCGCGTGAGCTCGGACGACGGAGCACAGGTTCTGGTGGATGGCAAACCGGTATGCGGTAAGGATGGAATCCACCCCATGCAAAACTCGACCGGAACGATCGCATTGGAAGCCGGTCATCACAAGATAACTGTAAATTATTTCCAAGGCGTCGGCGGCCAAGGCCTACAACTCGATTGGATGGTACCGGGTGGCAGCTTCGAGGAAATTCCGGCCGCCGCCCTGTCACATTCGGAGTCCTGAGACCGGTAAACCCAGCCGGAAAAGATCCAACGAATTATTCGGGCCGAAACGCCTCTCGAAATCGCGAACATGAGCCCAAGTCTGGAATCAGGTTTGGGCCAATTATGTTTTGGAAAAGCATTAGTCATCTTAAAACGCCCTAAAATGAGCAAAACAAAAGCCAGCGCCGAAAAATAATTACAGGTCGCTGCATCTTCCATGAAACCGAGCCCTCGAGCCAGCAAATCACTCACCTGGGTTTCGGCGTGCGGAAGATCGCTGCATGAATCACACCACCCGAATCCCCACCACCGTCTGGAAATCCAACACCCGCAAAAAACATGACATTTTTCCGCGTGTTGAAAAAAACAATCGCATGGTCCAGTTCAATCGTGATCAGCCTTTGGACTTCAGGTGCTGCAACCCCCAACCAGTCACCACTTCCCGCCCCTTGGCCCGATGAAGCCCCAGAACATTGTCCGTTTCCAAAATCGGAAGAACTAACAGGCGTAGCCTTCACAGGACGTCACGCGGAATACACGCAGGCAGATACCTGGTATCCATCATGGGCCGAAGACGGCAACCTCTATTCGCCATGGACCGACGGAGCGGTTAACAACCTCAGCTCCAGTTCCGGCGGATCAGAAGCCTCGACCGGACATGCCACCATCCTTGGTGACGACCCGCTTCACTTGAAAATCACTGCAGAAGGAATCTTCAAATCCAGCCCACATCCCTATGGCGGTCGCTATCCCTGCGGCAGCCTGGTTCACGATGGCATTTGGTATTACGGCACATACTGTCTGCACCCATCTGCATCGCTGGCCCGAGACGGGCGGACTTTCAACTGGCCTTGGCTGGGCCCCTTTGTCGGTTTCCGCCATTCGAAAGATTTCGGTAAAACCTGGACGGAAACTCCCCACACGCCGGAAAAGCCGCTCTTCGGAGAGCAATCCCTCAATGGGGAACCCGTGCGAATTGGCGCTCCCCATTTTGTCGACTTTGGAAAAGCGATGCAACACTCGCCCGACGGCAAGGCCTATTTGGTGGCGCAAGGGTCCAGCGATGGGAGCAATCGCCGCTTTGCCTACAATAGCTGGATCACGGCAGACCAAGCCTATCTGCTTCGGGTGAAACCCGGCATCGATACCATCAACGATCCAGCGCAATACGAGTTTTTCTCCGGACACCACACCGATGGGACCGCAACATGGTCTGGAGATTTCAAGCGGATCAAACCCATTGCTGAATGGCGTGATAACATGGGCTGCGTAACCATTTCCTACAATGCGCCTATCAAAAAATTCCTGATGTGCGTAACCGACGGAGCCACCACGGTGACACGTTTCAATACCTATATTCTCGAATCCAACCATCCGACCGGTCCGTGGAAAAGGGTCTGTTACCTCAAAAACTTCGGAGAACAGGCATACTTCGTCAATTTTCCCACCAAATTCATCTCATCCGATGGCCTCACTCTGTGGATATGCTACTCCGCAAACTTCAGCGAGGGCTGCGATGGCATCCGCTTCAAATCCATACCCACAGGCGGACGCTATGCCATGTGCCTGCAGGAAATTCGCCTTGTCAAGCCCAACACCTTCAACTCGAACCTCCCTGCAAACCATCTATTACCCCATAACCATCCGTAATACACCAGCACATGATCCAAACCCGCGCCACCTTCCTTCCGCTGGCACTGCTTGGTGCCGTTTTTCCACTGGCCCCATCACCAAGCTTCGCAGGCGACACCGCAACCATGAAGCCATGGTCGGTTGAACCACAAGTCAAGGTTACCGAGCAGTTGTTCGCGCCTGAAGATGTGCGCTTGCTCGACGGTCCGTTCCGAACGATGCAGGATGTGGATCACGCTTATCTGATCCGTTTGGAGCCCGATCGGCTTCTCTCGCTGTTTCGCAGCGAAGCCGGTCTTGAACCCAAGGCCATACCCTATGGAGGCTGGGAATCGGTTGCAGCCCCTGGCACGATTCGCTCGCTTGCGGGACACAGCCTCGGTCATTATTTGAGCGCAATCAGTTGGATGTACCGTGCAACGGGAGATGAGCAACTCCGAGATCGGGTTGCCTACATCGCAAAGGAATGGAAGGAGTGTCAGGACAAAAGAGGCGATGGCTCGCTCGTCGCGTTCCCGTATGCGCGCGAGTTGGAAGCGGCTATCCGCAGCGGCAAGGTCGAGACAATCGATAATTACTGGGCGCCTTTTTACACCATCCACAAACAGCTGGCAGGGCTGAGGGACGCATGGATCTACTGCGGCGACGAGACAGCAAAGGAAGTCATGATCCGCCTTTCGGAATGGTGCGGATCACTTGTCCGGGATCTACCCGACGAGCGTCGCGAACGGATGCTGCGCTCCGAACACGGCGGCATGGCGGAAGTGCTTGCGGATGCTTATGCCATCACGGGAGACGAGCGCTTTCTCCAATACGCCCGCCTTTATTCGCACCACGAGCTGCTTGATCCGCTGGCAAACGGCAAGGATGAGTTGAACGGAAAACACGCCAACACCCAGATACCCAAGGTCATTGGGTTTCAACGGATCCACCAATTGTCGGGAGATCCCGCTTACGGATCGGCGGCAAAGTTTTTTTGGGAAACCGTTGTGGAAAACCGGACATGGGCAAATGGCGGCAACAGCATCCACGAGCATTTTCCAAGCCCTGACCACATGGACGAAGCCATTACCCATGACGGCGGTCCGGAAACCTGCAACACCTACAACATGCTTCGCCTCACGGCGTTTCTTCATCAGGAAAAACCGGATCCCGCCCATCTCGATTACTATGAGAACGCGCTTTTCAACCACATCCTCACCTCGCAAGCACCGCTGCCCGGAGCCGGAGCATTTGTTTACTACACTCCATTGCGCCCGGACTACGCGAGAAGTTACGGCACTGCATTCAACTCTTTCTGGTGCTGCACCGGCACCGGCATGGAAAATCACGCGAGATACGGCGAACTCATTTACACCCACAACGATGATGCTTTGTCCGTAAATCTGTTCATGGCCTCAACGCTCGATTGGAAGGAACGGGGCTTGTCGATCAGGCAAGAAACCCGCTTCCCTGATGAACCAAGTTCAACGCTTGTCATCACCGCAGCTCCGGCAGAGAAATTGACCATCCGAATCCGCAAGCCATCATGGCTTAACGCGTCTGGCATCAACGCCCAAATCAACAACAAACCCGCAAGCGTAGCGGAATCGAACGGCTTTGTGGAGATCAATCGTCGCTGGATGCCTGGCGATCGCATCCGCTTCGATTTGCCCATGAAACTTCGCGTGGTGCGCCAGCCCCAGTGCCCGACATGGATGTCGGTGTTTTACGGGCCAATGCTCTTGGCGGGCGAACTTGGAAGCGAAGGGTTCACCCAAAAGGATTACATCGGGCTTTACACACCAATCAGATCGATGCGCCCACTCGAAGAGGCACCGGTCTTCATCGCGGAAAATGATGCGGAGCTTCTCTCACGGATTCATCCCGTGCCTGGCAAGCCTTTGACTTTTCGAACCGAAGGACTTGCACGACCGCAAGACGCTCTGCTTGCCCCGTTGTACCGCATCCATTTTCAACGCTATGCGATTTACTGGCAAATGACCGACGCGGCGCGTGCCGAAGAGAACAAGCGCAAGCTTGCAGAAACCGAAAAACTTGAGCGGCAACTGGATGCGAGAACCATCGATCGCGTGCGCCTGGGAGAACAGCAACCGGAGACCGATCACAATCTCCTCTTTGAAAGCTCCCGCACGGGCATGGGGCCTCAAGGCAAACACTTCCGCTCTGCGGAAAAAGGCGGTTGGTTCAGCTTCGAACTCAAGGCCCCTCCAAAAGGCAGCATGGCTTCGCTCCGCTTGCTTTTCCGCAGCAAGGACAATGGACCTGAGTTAGATCTGTTGGTCGACAGCACCATCATCGCGGGCGCCAAGCCCGTAAGGGGCGGCAAAGGCGAATACAACGGAATGGAGTACCCGATTCCGAACACACTTCTTGAAAACAAGGCCAAAATCACCGTGCGCATCCAAGCCAAGCCAGACAAGACCACGCCTCCGGTTTATGACCTCAGGGTTGTGACGACAAATTGATCGCTGCATTCATACCAATTACATCCCGAGCATCCTAACATAACAACCGGGCCCATTTCAAATTATCTGCCAATGAATACCAAAAGATGTTCATGGAAATTTCCACTATGGTTGGCGTGTTTGCTTTTGCATTCAAACATCGGTTTCGCCGCGGATGAAACCGTCAAATTGCCAAGTGGACCGGTTGGCACCAAACGGTTTGGCGCCTACCAAACGCTGCTGAAATTCACTCCCGAATGGGATGCCCCTTGGCGCATCGGACCTAAGTCGGATGTGGTGGTTGCTTTTGATGACACATCAGCACGAATGGTGTTTTGGCACGGCTCCAACTACGTGCCGTGCTGGGTCAATGAAAATGGCGTTTGGTACAGCAACGGAGCGGTGACTCGCGAGAACGCGGGCCCCCAGCATGACCGCTTGTGTCGTTTCTCATTCGCAATCGTTGTTGAAAGCAATGATGCTCGGGCGGTTGTGAGGTGGCGATATGCGCCAACCGATGAAAAAGGCGAACTGATCAACGCCGACCCCGTCACACGCTGGAACGACTGGGTCGACGAGTATTACACGATCTATCCCGATGCGACCGCAGTTCGCAGCGTCACTTTGCACAGCTCCGAATGGACCCAACCATACTCGTTGCAACAAAGCATCATGATCCGGCAACCCGGAGCAGCATCGGGACCGCGTGGGGATTCCAAGAGCGAGGAAATGGCCGGCGGCCTGCTGCGCTGGATCGATCTCGAAGGCGGCGAACCATTTCATGCCGTGGCTGGCGAAGTTGCCAAGGTCGAACCACCATCGCCGTGGGGTGATTGGCCGGCACGCGGTGCTGCAATCCAAGCGGGGCACGAATTTCTCGACAGCTTGAAATGGCAACCTTACTCGGAAACGACAACCAGCAGATCGTGGCGCATGCTGATCGGAATGGCATCAAGCAATGGCACCAAACCCGCTGATGTCGCGCAGTCATGGTTGGAGGCGCCAAATTTGCGAATCGTTGGCGGCGCATGCACCTCCTCGGGATATCAGCCTGATGAAAAAGCTTACTTGCTTCACTCGACACAACCCGGAAAACCCGGAGAGATCCGACTCAAACTGGACGCCAGTCCCTCTTCCCCACTGATCAACCCGGCCTTTGTCATTAAAAATTGGGGGCGCTCGCCCGCATCGCTGTTGTTGAACGGCAAGCAAATGCCGACTGGCAAGGACTTTCGCTGCGGCTTTCGCAAAACCGCAGCGGGCGCTGATCTGATCATCTGGATTCGGGCGGAATTGAAACAAGCAACGACCCTCGAAATTTCAACCATCAAAAATTCACATGAATAAGATGCCACTGATTCGGATGGGCGCGCTTTTTGGTATTCTGATGATTCTCATTCATCCGCGCATGAATGCCGAACCCGTGCGGCTTGCCGCTTGGGATTTCAATTCCGACACGGATGGCGGGGCGATGGATTCAATCAGCGGCATTCGGGACCGTGTGCTTGGAAATCATCGTTACGAAATGAAAGGTGTAAGCGGCAAATGCCTCAAGCTTGACGGTTTTGCCACACGCGTCGAAAGGTCGTCCGACAAGATACCGCAGATGCATGGTGCATTCTCCGTCGAGGCATGGGTTGCGCTGCAACAGTACCCCTGGAACTGGACCGGCATTGTCGATTGCCAGCAAAACAAAAAGGCGGGCTTCCTCTTCGGCCTTAATCATCAAGGCTCGCTTGGCATGGGCGTCGCTGTTGGAGGTCAATGGATCGAATGCAGCAACACCTCGAAAGATTACCATTCCATTCTGCACACCGACAATTGGGACAACGGCGCAATCCACGGCATGATCCGAGGCAACAGACATCTGCAGTTCTCCATCAAGGGCATTGGTGACATGGAGTCAAAAGCGAAAATCCCCGGTGAGGAGTGGAGCCACATTGCGATGGTTTACAGCACTTTAGGCAAATTCTACCGTCTCTACATCAACGGCAAGCTGGATAGCGTCATGCAAGTTCGCAACCCCGTGAAAGTAGTGTTGAACAGAGGGCGCATTGGCGGCTGGAACGGCGGCGACCGCAATTTCCACGGCGGTCTTGATGAGTTCATGATTCATTCCCGCGCCCTTGGGGAAAATGAAATTCAAAAATTGGCCAAAGGAGCCGGATCAAGCAAACCTGCGGCATGGTGGCGATTTGATGAAAAAAATCCATCCACGGCGAAAGATGCGGCTGGCAACCATGATGGCGAAATCAAAGGCGGCGCGACTTATGCGAAAGGCAAAAATGGCAGCGCGCTCGAACTCAACGGAAGTGATGGATTTGTGCAAATCCGTGATCTCGGCGAGTTTGATGAAATCACCCTGTCCTCCTGGGTGCGCCCGCAAATTCGCGATCGCTTCCTGCCGCTTCATGCATGGAATCATGTGGTGGGAACTTTCGATCCTAACTGTGGCATCTCCCTTTATTTGAACGGTGAGCTTGTTGGCTCCAAAGCGACAAACGGCCATCTCGACGCAGCGCCCCTTGCCAATCTCCTCCTGGGTGGCAGTCACGAAAAACTTTATCCGATCAATACCGAACGCCAACCGAGCAAGCTTGGATCTCCGATGCTGCTAAGCGGACTGCTCGACGAAGTTGCAATATACGATGGAGCCCTCAATGCGGGGGAAGTCAAACACGCTTTCTCCTCCAAACGCCCAGCGACACCCAAACCTCTGGACTACGAACTGATGCCAACCGGCCCGTTGGGCAAAGGCGAATTCGGCGCGAGCATGGAAGAGCTGAAATACAGCGAATCATGGGATGGAAACTTTCGGATGCGCGGGCCCTCCGATGTCGTTGTCAAATTTGACGAGTTCCCCTTCAACTATGTCTTTTGGCATGGCTGGAACTATGGCCTCTGCATGGTCACGGAAAATGGTCTTCTCATGAGTGACCAAAGCGTCGAGCGGTCGAACAAAAACGGCTGCACCGAACACATGTCCGACAAACAAAACCGCTACGCTCACATCCGCATCGTCGAAAACAACGATGCCCGCGTCGTGCTTTGCTGGCGCTACAATCCCTGCGACATTTTTTACAATGAAACCAATCTGGACACCACCACGGGCTGGGGCGATTGGGCTGAAGAGTATTTCTACATCTATCCGGATGGCGTGATGATGAGGGAACAGAAATTTTACACCAAAGGCGAAGTCGAACGCAGGCGCGTCGGCGGCTTTGGCGGATGGCCTTCAAACCAGGAAACCATTTTCTTCAGCCAGCCAGGCAAAGGCCCTCTCGACACAGTGGATGTCACAGCCCTAACCATCGCCAACGACGCAGGTGAAAGCCGGAGCTTTGACTGGCAACCGAACTTCCCCGATGATGTGGGACGCCATCCGCAAAAACCGACCATCCAGATGGTGAATTTCAAGGCAAAGCACCGTCCTTACATGCTCAAACTGCCGGGAGCTTTGGTTTCCGCGTTTCCACCTTCGGGACACATCGATCGCAACTTCCCCTATTGGAACCACTGGCCCGTCAGTCAACTGCCCAACGACGGCCGCCAAGCCACGCGTACCGACCGCCCAGCCCACACTTCCCTAAGCTGGTTCTGCGATCCGCCACTCAAGGAAGAGGGCATTCTTTTCACATGGACTTACATGTATGGACTCACCTCAGGAAGCGCGACGGATCTGGTGCCGCTCTCGAAATCATGGAATTCCCCGGCCGTACTCAAACTGAATGGCGCAGCTTTCGAAAACATCGGATACGACACCTGCCAACGCGCGTATGTCCTGGATGCCACAAATTCCATGGATACCCAACCATTGGAAGCAAGCCTTGCCGCCAGTGAATCCTCGCCAATCGTCAACCCCGCCTTCGTGATCCGTGGCTGGGGTGATTCGTTACCTGCAATCAAGCTGAACGGCAAAGCCATCCCTCGAGACAAAAACTGCCGCATTGGGTTGAATCACGAATTGAACGGCACCGACCTTGTGATTTGGCTCAAGCACGAATCCACCGAACCGATCAAAATCAGCATCTCAAACAGGCAAATATCCCGCTGATGAAAAAACATGCGCTGAAAATTTTTCCGATCAATGGATCAGCTCAAATCATTGGCGAAAAACAGCACCCCTACTCTCACAAGACCCTTCCTCAACCCAAACAGCAACCACATGAAACTGACCAAACTGCCCATTGTTGCATTCATCGTCGCTCAGTCCATTTTCGTCGCACCAACGCGGGCCGAATCGGGCAACAACTCCGATCATGCCTACGTCTACTCGTCCTTCACCGGCGATGGTGAGGATGGTCTTCACCTGCTCACCAGTTTGGACGGCAAGTCATGGAAGACTGTCAAAAATTACGCAAGCATCTACAAGCAGAGCACGGGACTGATGCGGGATCCGTCGATTTGCCGCGGAGGCGATGGCAAATACCATCTGGTATGGACCACCGGCTGGTGGAATGATACCATCGGAATCGCTCATTCGGACGATTTGGTTAATTGGACGCCGATGCAAACCCTTTATGTCTGGGCTGATTATGCCGGCCCTGGCAGCGAAGAAAGCGACGGCAAAGCTTGGCCCAAGGATCTTACCCAAGCAGCACCACGCAATCCCAAGGTGCGAAACTGCTGGGCTCCTGAAATTTTTTACGATAACCAAACCGGTGAATATGTGATCTTTTGGGCAAGTACCATTGATGACGCCAGTGTCTTTCCCCAAACATGGAACGCCAAGCGCTGGGAACGCATGAACCAGCGGGTTTATTACATCACCACCAAGGATTTCAAAAGTTACACGCCCAGAAAATTCTTTTACGCCAAGCCTGATCGTTTGGTGATCGACGCCTGCATCTGCAAGGTGGCCGATGGGCAGTACCGCATGGTGATTAAGGACGAGGAAAAGCAAAGCCTCCACATCTCCGTCCCAACCAAAAAACTCAAAACATGGGCCGAAATGCCGGCGGACTTCTGGGGACCGATGTCCGAACCCGCATTCACCGGCCCACGTGTGAAACCCGACAACACCAATGCCGAAGGACCAAGCGTGGTAAGGGTTGGTGAAGAATGGTTTGTCTATTGTGATTACTGGCGGGCACACAAAAACGGCCTGTTCTCCACCAAAGATTTCCAGACCATGACCCGCATGAACGACGAGTTCAAAGCTCCAATGTGGATACGCCATGGCACAGCCATCAAGGTGCCGAAGAGTGTCTATGAAAAACTCGAATCACTGAAATGATTTCCATGGAAAATGGAATCAGATCGCCAATGAAAAAGCGCAATCAAAGCCTGCACATGCTGGGGCTGATTGCTTGGGTATTAACTTCAGGAGCTTTCGAAACACGAGCGCAAGATAACCTCCAGGCAAATTTTCAAAAGCCGGATGCCACGCAAAAAAATCACTTTTATCCTGGCAATCGCGCACCGCTGCAACCATCGCCTTTCATCAAGCTGCCAATCGGCGCGATCACACCGCAAGGATGGCTACTCAGGCAGTTGGAACTGGATGCCAGCGGCATATGCGGCAACCTGTCAAAAGTTTCCAAATTCATCACAGATGGTTGCGCGTGGGCCAGCCCCACCGGTGATGGTCATCATGGCTGGGAAGAGCCGATGTATTGGCTGCGGGGCTACATCAATCTCGGCTATGCATTGAAGGATGAATCGATCAACGCGGTCAGCAAGAAATGGATCGAAGCTATGATCGCCAGTCAGCGGCCTGATGGAAATTTTGGGCCGAGGGAACTCATGACCCGGGAAAAGGGCAAACCCGAATGCTGGCCGCAGTTTCTTGCAGTCAACGTGCTGCGCTCGTATCACGAAGCCACGGGCGATCCGCGGGTTATCGAATTTTTAACAAGATACTTCCAGTGGGTGGATACACTGCAAGACGCGGATTTTCGCAACTCCGGTCTGGATAACATCCGCGCTGTCGAACAGATCGCAAACCTCTATTGGCTCTACAACCGGACCGGAGAATCACGGCTTTTGGACCTAGCCAAACGCATCCACGCCAATACGGCGAATTGGATCGACCGCAGGCCGACCCCGCACAATGTGGACATCGCAATGTCCTTCCGTGAGCCAGCCGAGTTCTGGCAGCAATCCGCCGAGGCCAAACACCTTGCCGCGACTCACAACCGTTACGATGATGTGATGGCGGAGTTCGGACAGTTTCCAGGCGGCGGTTTCGCAGCAGACGAAAATATCAGCGGTTCATTCGATCCACGGCAAGGTTTTGAAACCTGTGGCTTTGCCGAGTTCATGCACAGTTTCCAGATCCTCACAAAAATCGAGGGCAATCCGACATGGGCCGACCGCTGCGAGGAAATCGCATTCAATTCCTACCCGGCAGCGTTCACTCCCGATCACAAGGGTCTGCATTATGTGACCTGCGCCAATATGGTCAGCAACGATTTCCGTAATCGCAAAAAGACCTTTACCAACGGCTGGGTCAAAACAGGGTACAGCCCGACAGGGGATTACCGTTGCTGTCAGCACAATCACGGGATCGCTTGGCCTTACTATTCACAAGAGCTTTGGCTCGCCACGGCGGATCGGGGGCTTTGCGCTTCCCTTTACGCGGCATCCGATGTGAAGGCCAAAGTAGGCGACGGCACCGAAGTCACGATACGCGAGGAGACAGATTATCCATTTGGTGAAACCATCACTTTCAAATTGGCGATGAAAAATCCGGTGGAATTTCCACTGTATCTTCGCATGCCAAGATGGTGCGAAAGCCCGCAGGTGACCATCAACGGCAAGCCGTTTGCCACCGCAGCCAAACCGCTAACTTACTTGTCACTCAAGCGCCGATGGCAAGACGGCGACAAGGTCACCCTTCAATTGCCGATGCGTCTTCATACGAAAACATGGGCAAAAAATCTCAACTCCGTCTCTGTGGGATACGGCCCAATATGGTTTTCCCTAAAAATTGGCGAAGATTGGAAAAATGTGGATCGCGGAATTCCCGGTTGGAATGGCTGGGAAGTTTATGCTGCCACGCCATGGAACTACGGTTTGCTGACCAATGATCAATCGCCCGAGAATTCGTTCAAATTCATCCGAAAGCCGGGGCCAGTATCCAACGAGCCATTCACGCATGACACCGTGCCTTTCGAGATCCAGACACAAGCCCGCCGCATCCCCGAATGGACTCTCGGCCCGGAAAAGTGGATTGAACCCCTGCAAATGAGCCCGGCTTTGAGCAAGGAACCCGTGGAAACGGTGACCCTCATTCCCATGGCTGCCGCACGCTTGCGGATTTCATCTTTCCCCACGGTCGACACCGCTCCTACCGCTCATGTCTGGAAATCCTTCAAGCTGCCATCGACTGCAGCATTCAAGACCAGCGCATCGCATGTCTGTGATTCACTCGATGCCATCAACGATGGCAGCACTCCGGCAGCCCCCGGCGACACATCCCCTTCCCGACTGACATGGTGGAACCACAAGGGCACAAGCGAGTGGTTGCAATACGATTTCGACCAACCAAGACCTGTGTCATCGTCATCCGTATTTTGGTACGACGATTCCGGCCACGGCGAGTGCCGGATACCTGCCTCATGGAAAATTCTTTATCGCAAAAACGGAACTTGGGAACCCGTCACCCTCAACAATGGGGCGTGGACCGCACTGGAAGGTCGCGAAGAGTACTCGGCAACCAAGGGCGAATACAACACAGTGAGATTTGAAGAAGTGGTAACCGACGCACTCCGACTCGAAGTGAAGCTTCAGCAGAATTACTCAGCCGGGGTCTATGAATGGACGATCAATGAATAGTGCTTCGGCAAACTGTTGCAATGGAGCAAATTTTGAAAGAACCTTCAGAGTGATCTCGTATGATGTCATTAGAGACTGCCCGAAAGCCTCAAAAATGAAAAAACAAATAACTGCCCTGGCCCTGATAGCCACCTATGCCTCGTGCTTAGCCGGCAGCGAAGAGCCCCACAAGGTACTGAATCCGGAAAAGTCGGACCACCTATTCGAATCCGCTCATTTCGTCGCACGCTGGAATGACGGCGATGGGGTGACGCTCAGCGAAGAGGAACTCCGCAAGGGATTGGCAACCCTTGAGGAAATCCGCGATTTTTATCTCGGCCATGTCGGCTTTCCAAAGCCGTATGCGGATCAGCCGGTCAAATACAAGGCCAGTATCAATCTCAGCAACAAGGGTTGGGCCAGTGGCAGCGGCACCGGCAAAAACGATCCCGCCATGTGGCTTCATTTCAATGCGTTCAAGGACAATCATGCGCTGGCACACGAATTTGCCCACAGCCTGCAGTTTTCCACCATGGGCTTGCGCGATTCTCCGCATGTCGGTTGGTCCTGGGAATCACACGCGGAGTGGATGACCCATCAGATTTATCCTGAGCAGATCGGATGCTCCTTCCAGCTTCTTGACGCGCCACACCTGTACTATGGCTCCACCCGCAACCGTTACGGCAACTGGCAGTTCTGGGAATACATCAAGGACAAGTTCGGATACTCCGCAATCAACGACATCTGGTCCAAGGCCACCAAGCCGGGAACACCAGAAACTGCACTCGAGGATCCGCTCATGGTTCTCACCAGAAACCAAGGATGGAAAATCGACGAACTCAATGACCAGTTCGGCCACTGGGCCATGCACAATGTGACTTGGGATTACAAAAACGGAGCGGTTTACCGAAAAATGTACGGTAGCTATGACGACACCTCAAGACTGCGCCGCAACCGGGTCTCGGTCCTTGAGCCGATTGATTTGGCAAAAGGTCGATACGCCATTCCCGACTATCGGGCCCCGCAGCGTTACGGTTACAATCTTGTGCGCATCGAGCCCGACTTCGATGGAAAATCCCGTACGGTATCGGTTGCTTTTCAGGGAATCGTTCAAAAAGAGCCAGGGCTGGCAGCTTTCGAAGGAAAATTTGCAAACGAACCGAAGAGCATTCCCAAGCCCGCTTCGGATTGGCGTTGGGGACTTGTGGCCGTCGATGACAATGGTAATGCCCGCTATGGAGAACTGCAGCGTGGGGCTGCTTCCAAGAGCTCCATCACGCTGCGCGAAAATGAAAACCAACTTTGGCTGGTGGTGGTCGCGACACCCGGTGAGTACCATCGGATTTTATGGGACCAAATGTATTACAGCATCTATCGCTATCCTTGGACGATTGCCATTCGTGGCGGTCATCCTCGCGGCAGTAAATTGGAACCCGCCATCAACTCATCGGCGCGCAAAGGCGCACCACACCCGAATGGCGGTGGCTGGGTGGACGCCAGTGCCCAAGTGGAACCATCTGCCTATGTTGGACCTGCGGCCGTGGTTCTCGATCGCGCTCAGGTGACTGGAAAAGCAAGGATCAAAGATCAGGCCGTTGTCTCTGGAAATGCCTTGGTAAGCGACAATGCCATCGTGAGCGGACGCGCCTTGGTGACTGGAAAAGCAAAGATCGGTGGCAATGCCCGAATCGAGGAAGAGGCATCGGTCTATGGCGGCACAATAACCGAAGATGCCCGCGTCGGCGCGCTTACCCTCATTGAGGGAGACAGAACTCAAATCAACGGCAAAGCCAACATCGCCTCAGTGATGAACAGCATTCGCGATGTCACCATCTCGGGAAACACTCGCCTGATTGGCGATATCGAGATGAATGCCAAAACACTCAACGGCGGCGTGTTTTACGGAATGGTTAACCCGGAAATGACATCCGACCCGCGCTGGGGCGCACAGCGTAGCGAACCGGCTCCGGAGCTTACCACCGCAAGCACGCAAAAAACCGCCACCCGTTAATTCCTATTTTCAGCAAAAACAAATTTCCTGAAAAATGAAAAACCATTCATCCGGCACACACATGCCTCCGTTCACATGCACATTGATCGCCATGTGCATCGGCTCTTTGCCGCTTCCCGCAGCCGTGGACTCCGCGCGCGCCACCGTTGAAATCAATATGGCGCAAGAGAAAGCTCCGGTGGCGGATACTCTTTATGGCATTTTCATGGAGGAAATCAGCCATTCGATCGACGGAGGGATTTATGCCGAGCTGATTCAAAACCGCAGTTTCGAGGAAGGCGTTCTGCCGCCCGGAATGAAGTTGGTGAAAAACGATGATGGCAGCCTCCGAATGGAGCTTGAAAAATTGCCGCCCGGAGTCCCCAAGGAAAAGTGGGACATGCCATGGCCTTGGAACATGGGCTGCGGCTGGGATCCCAAGCGTGAACTGATCGGTTGGTCACTGCGCAACGAAGGCGGTGCCAATGGCGAAATCAAAACCACACAGGCCAACCCGATGAACCGCGCGTCGTCACGCTCGCTGGAAATGAACATTGCCGCCGACGGCGACGGACGGGTGGAATTGGTGAACAGCGGCTACTGGGGAATTCATGTGAAGGATTCCACCAGCTATCAGTTGGCCTTTCATCTGCTCCCGGGAACCTTCTCCGGCAAAGTCAGCGCCCTTCTGCGATCGCAAGATGGCAAAACTCTTGCCAACCACGATCTTGGCGAGATCAAACCCGGCAATGTGTGGAAACGACACACCGCAACACTCAAAGCCACGGGATCGGACCCGAAGGCACAGTTCGTCCTGCAATTCCAGGGCACAGGAAAACTTCAAGTGGACTGGGTCTCGCTCTTTCCTCCAACTTACAAGAACCGCCCCAACGGACTGCGGCCCGATCTGGCAAAATACTTGGAAGAGTTGAAACCATCGTTCATTCGATATCCTGGCGGATGCTATGTGGAGGGCCACTCATTTGAAGGCGCACCTGACTGGCGAACGATGGTATGCCCCCCGGAAGAGCGCCCCGGCACATGGTCGGTCTGGAAATACCGCTCTACCGATGGCTTCGGCTATCATGAGTTTCTTGAGTTCTGCGAAGATATCGGCGCCAACGCGATGTATGTCGCATTCGCAGGGATGACCTGCCACCCGGACAACAACTGGCCGATCGACGAACTTCATCCAGTTATCCAGCAAACACTCGATGCGATCGAATACGCCAAAGGTCCGGTGGACTCCAAGTGGGGCTCGGTGCGCGCGAAAATGGGACACCCAAAACCCTTTCCCCTCAAATACATCGAGGTCGGCAACGAGCACCCACCCGCCATTTACGGCGATTACTACAAAAAATTCCGTGATGCCATCAAAGCAAAGTATCCGGACATGGTGGTCATCATGAGCATGTTCTGGAGCGGTCTCAACCAGCCCGCCATCGACCGCGCGGGCGATGACAATATCGACATGGTCGATGAGCATTCCTACAGGCCCTCCGGATGGATTCGTAACAACTTTGATTACTTCGACAAATATCCCCGCAAACCTTGGACGGTTTATGTGGGTGAATACGCGCACCACAGCGGCAATGGCGACTGGAGCGCGGCAATGGACGACTCCGTCTACCTGATGATGCTGGAACGCAACGGCGACTTGGTGAAAATGGCAAGCTACGCGCCCCTCTTCGTCAATGTGAACGACCGCAGCTGGGGAGTGAACCTGATCGAGCTCGATTCCTCGCGCAGTTTCGCCCACGCATCTTATCATGTTCAAAAAACCTATGCCGAAAACCGGCCCGATCTGAATCTCGCGACAAAGGTGGAGCTGCCGGCGGAAAACCCCAACAAGGCACTTCTTCCCGGCAAATTCGGGCTTGGCGCATGGAACACGCTCAACGAATTCAAAGAGCTGCGCGTTTATGATGAAAACAACGAACTCGTACTCAGCGATGACTTCGCCAACCTTGATCACTGGGATACTCCCGGCAAAGGCGAGTGGAAAGTCGAAGGCGGAATTTTGAAGCAAACAAACGCCAACATTTCACCTGCCATGCTGTTTCTGAAAAACAAATTCGACAAAGGCCGGGTAACCGTAAAGGCACGCCGTGTCGGCGGCATCGAAGGCTTCCAACTCTTGTTCGGCACCAATCGCCCGGAGCGCGGCATCGTTTGCAATTACGGTGGTTGGGAAAACAAGAAATCGTCCTTCGAAATCTTGGTCACCGATTCGGTTACCGTCAGCAAGGACGGAGAAATTCAAGGACCAATGGAAAACGGGCTTTGGCATGAAGTCAGCCTCGTGCTCGGGAATCAATCGGCCGAGATGCTGCTCAATGGCAAAACTGTCAGCAGGCTCAAAGCTGAAACGATGCCCGCATTTTTCTCCACCGCCGGCTATCGGAAAAAGGACAAGACCGTGGTCGTCAAGGCCACCAACTACGGCAACACCCCTTTGTCAGCGGATCTGCGAATCGAAGGCGCTTCCAAGATCTCTCCTGTCGGACGACACATCGTGATTTGCACAGACAATCCTAAAAACGAAAATTCGCTTGATAAGCCCGATCTCATCACACCCCAAACCTTGCCGCTCACTGGTTGCTCGAAAAATTTTGCTGTGACACTGCCGCCGCATTCGGTCAATGTGCTTTTGATCAACGCCGACCAGACGAAGCAGTAAAAAATATCTCTCCCCATCGCCTCATTCAAAAACAAAAGATAACACCCCTATGCACCCTTCATCAAAAACCGATCGTCGCAGCATTTTGAAAATTCTTGCGGCAGGCTCTACGGCTCCATTCTTTCTACCCGGACGCTTGTTTGGCCAGGACGCACCTTCCAACAAGATCACGGTTGGTTGTATCGGCGTGGGATGGCAAGGTGAGGGAAACTTGGGTTCATTTCTCGGTTTGGACGATTGTCGGGTGCTCGCGGTTTGCGATGTCGATGAAAACCACCTGAATGCTGCGATAAACAAGGTAAACACGCGCTACGGCAATCAGGACTGCAAAGGCTACAAGGACTATCGCGAGCTGCTCGCACGCGCTGACATCGATGTCGTGTGCATCTCCACACCCGATCACTGGCACTCGCTACCCGCCATCGCCGCCGCGAATGCCGGCAAGGACATCTTCTGCGAAAAACCCCTCTCACACACTTTGGGAGAAGGCATCGCGATGGTGGATGCCGTGCGCAAAAACAACCGCATATGGCAAACCGGTTCCTGGCAGCGCAGCGTCGCATCTTTCCGCTGGGCTGTGCAGCTCGTCCAAAACGGCTACATTGGCAAGGTCTCCCGGGTGGAAGTGGGGCTTCCCTCGGGCCACAATGATTTTGCTGGAACAGGCAAGAACAAACCCAACTGCGAAGCTCCAGCCTCTTTGGATTACGAGATGTGGACCGGCCCTGCGCAGATGCAGCCGTTCAACCCCTGCCGACTCCATAAAAACTGGCGTTGGAATTACAATACCGGCGGCGGCCAACTCATGGATTGGATCGGCCACCACTGCGATATCGCCCACTGGGGTCTGGCCAATCCGAAGTTCGGTTGCTGTCCCGATGACGAAGTCGGCCCGCTCGAGCTTACGGCATCGGCCGAATTCCCCGCAAAGGACGCTGTATGGAACACAGCAACCAAATACCGCATCGAATGCAAATACCCCAACGATATCGATGTGGTCATCGCCGGCGGCCATGGTGATATCGAAGATGGCGCCAAATGGATCGGCCCAAACGGCTGGGTCAGTGTGAGCCGCGGAAAATTCATCGCGTCCAATCTGGAATGGGTCCGCGAGATCCAAAAGCGCGACAAGGCTGGCGATCTGGAGATCCCACTCTATCGCAGCCCAGGCCACTTCCGCGAATTCATCGACTGCGTCAAGTCACGCAAGCGCACCCTCACGCCAGTGGAAATCGCCCAACGCTCGCAAACCCCAGGCCACCTCGGTATTGTCGCTGCCGTCCTTGGAAGGAAAATCAAATGGGATGCCTCCAAGCAAGAAATCGTTGGTGATTCGGAAGCCAACAAAATGTTGCGGCCGAACATGCGCAACCCATGGCACCTGTGAAAAATTTTCCCGCCAAGTCCACTGATTGTTGAACTGAATGTGAAATATTGTTTTCTGAAACACATGATTGCACGAACACCCCTATTGGGGTTTTTGGTTTGTTTCGCAATGGCCAAGGCAGAGCCTGTGGCCAAAGTTGAACCGGCATTTGAAGCAAAGGCCTATCCATTTGCATTGGATCGCGTTCGCTTGTTGGAAGGACCTTTCAAACGTGCCATGGAGTTGGACCGGGATTACCTGCTCTCACTCGGCCCCGATCGTTTGCTTCACAACTTTCGCATCACCGCCGGCATTGCAAGTGATGCCGAACCTCTCGGTGGATGGGAGGATCCCCGATGCGAGCTGCGCGGCCACTTCGTCGGTCATTATCTGAGTGCTTGCGCCCTGCTATATGCCAGCACTGGCGATCAGCAGGTAATCGATCGCGCCAATGCGGTGGTCTGGGGCCTGGCTGCCTGTCAGGCAAAATTTTCCAACGGATACATCAGCGCGTTTCCCGAAGAGTTGATCGATCGCGTCGAAAACGGAAAGGAAGTGTGGGCACCCTACTACACTCTCCACAAAATCTATGCCGGCCTGCTCGACATGTACATCCACGGCGGGAATGCCCAAGCGCTTGAAATGTGCCGAAAGTACGCGGATTGGGCGATTGCGCGGACTTCGAAGCTGAGCGACGCGCAGATGCAGAATATGTTGGAAAACGAGCATGGCGGCATGACGGAATCGCTCGCCAATCTTTATGCCATCACCGGAGAAAAGAAACATCTGGAAGCAGCCATCCGATTCAAGCATCACGCGGTGATCGATCCTGCCATCCGTGGTCGTGACGAGCTCACCGGTCTTCACGCAAACACGCAGATTCCCAAGTTCCTCGGCACCGCGCGCGAATACGAACTGACCGGCGACAAGTCCCTCAAGGCTGTCTCGGAGTTTTTCTGGAATACCGTGGTGAAGGAACGCTCGTATGTGATCGGCGGCAACAGCGACGGCGAATACTTCACTCCCAAGGAAAAACTTTCCACCGCCTTCGGAGATTGCACCACGGAGACATGCAATACCCACAACATGCTCAAACTTACCCGCCATTTGTTCTGCTGGGAACCAAAGGCCGAGTATGCCGATTACTACGAACGCGGACTCTACAATCACATCCTCGCATCGCAGGACCCCAAAACCGGAATGATGTGCTATTATGTGCCTTTGCGGGCCGGACTGCGAAAAATTTACAACGGCCCTTTTGATGCCTTCTGGTGCTGTACCGGCACCGGCGTGGAGAGCCATGCGAAATATGGCGACAGCATCTATTTCCACAATGGCCGCAACACCCTCTATCTGAACTTGTTCATCGCTTCAAAGCTGGACTGGAAGGAACAAGGAGTGGAGCTGCTCCAAGAAACCAATTATCCCGATGATTCCACCAGCCGCATCACCTTTACCTGCAAAAACCCCGTTGATCTCACCATCAAGCTCCGTCATCCGTCATGGGCGGTGAATGGCTTTGCCGTGAAGATCAATGGCGAAGCCACCGCTTTGGACAGCAAACCAGGCGCCTACGCGACGCTTTCACGAACATGGAAATCAGGCGATGTGATCGAGGTCAATATGCCGTTCCATCTGCACACCGAGGGATTTCGTGACAACCCGCGTCGCTTCGCATTTCTCAACGGCCCCTTGGTCCTTGCCGCCGAAGTTGACCCCAAACTGCCAACACCAGTGGTGATCGGCGACATCGAAAAGGCAGTTGCAAGTCTCACACCCGTGGTCAGCAAAACTTCTGTGTATTCTGGACCCTCCACCATCTTCCGCCAAGCAGGCAAAGCGGGCGGCAAGGAAATTGCAATGGAACCATTCTACAAGATGCACGACGGACGCAACTACATGGTTTATTACGATGGATTCACCAACGATGAATGGAAATCGAAGGAAAAGTCATACATCGCCACCCAGTTGACGCAGAAGCAAACAGAACTTCGGAAGATCGATCACATCAAACCCGGCGAAGATCAGAACGAACGGGATCACCGTATGAAAGGCGAGTCCATGGCCAGAGTCGAAGTCGGAGGACGCAAATCGCGCATGGCTACCAACGGATGGTTTTCATGGGATGTGATGGTTCTTCCCGGCCACTCACATGAAATGATCGTCACCTATTGGGGAAGCTACGCCAGCGGTCATGATTTTGATGTTCTGGTAGATGGTGAAAAAATCGCCACCGAAAGACTCCATGGCAAAAAACCTGGAGAGCATTATGAGGAAACCTATCGCATCACCGAAAAAATGACGAAGAACAAGAATCACGTGACGGTGCGCTTTCAATCTCATCCGGAAAGCTCAGCGGGCGGCGTGTTCGAAGTTGTGATGCTCAAATGTGAAAAATAACATCGTATTATTTTCACTAACAAAAAATCGCCCCAAAGATCGTACCAAATCACAGATTCTAGTGCTTGACATCCGATTTATCATATTACAATAAAGACTTATGAAGCTGAATACGAATTCCATCAGTAGCTCATTACAGCATCAAAAACACGGCGGGAACAGCATGTTCGCAGGCTCCTTCTCCAGATTTTTTTCATGTCTCGTCGCATGTTCAATGGCCATTGGTGCGACACCCGGTTTTGCACTCGAGTCGATTGAGCTGCCCATCGCGGATGCCCAGCTCGAAGGATGCAAATTGTTGCAGCCGACCCCGGAGAATCCCGATCCCACCCGATTGGGAAACTTCAAGTACAAGCGTGACCGCGCTCGCTGGACATTCACATCCCCCGGCGGAATTTATCGGCTTGTGATCCAATCGCGTTCGCCCTTTGGCCCAAAGGAATTTTCCGGCACGGTCGGAACGCTTCCGTTTTCAGGATTTTTGCCGCAGTCGGAGGCGTTCGGCCCCTTTGACGCCGGCCTTGTGGAGCTTCCCCAAGGAGAGAGCCAACTCGATATCGGTGGAGGTTGGGGACACTATGAAATCATCGGAGTCACTTTGCGGGCTGAAAAGGTACCCGCACCACCGGCACCAGTACCTCCCGTGTTGGTCAACCCAAAGGCAACACCCGAGGCTCGAGCACTGATGTCGCTCTTGGCAGCAAACTACGGCAAGAAGTTCATGACAGGCCAACACGAGGAGCCTGACATCAAGACCATCGTCACCGCCGCCGATCGGCTGCCGGCAATTTACTCATCCGATCTCATGTTCCATTCTCCTAGCATGGTGGAAAGACAAGGCCCTCGGCCTAAGCATATCGATGGTTTGCTTCGCAAGGCGAAAGAAGGTCATGTCATTTCGCTCTGCTGGCATTGGAACGCGCCAACCGGTCTGCTTGATACCCCACAGCAACGCTGGTGGACCGGCTTCTACTCCAAAGGAACAACCTTCGATTTTGCCCCAGCACTCGATACTGCGCATCCGGAACATGCCCTGCTTTTACGTGATATCGACGCCATCGCCGAGCAATTGAAAAAACTCGATGCTGCAAAAGTGCCCGTCCTCTGGAGGCCACTGCATGAGTGTGAAGGCGGTTGGTTCTGGTGGGGAACCAAGGGCCCTGATTCTTTCAAAAGCCTGTGGCGTCTGCTATTCACGCGTCTGACCCATCATCACCAGTTGCACAATCTCATCTGGGTCCACACCTCCGAAGACCCCGCTTGGTATCCCGGTGACGACATGGTCGATGTTGTTTGTATCGATGCCTATCCGCAAAGTAGCAGTGATCCACTGGTCTCAAGGTGGGAGCAAATGCGCAAAAGGTTTGAAGGTCGCAAGATACTTGCCTTGGGTGAATTTCCTGGAGTTCCCGATGTCCCGCTCATGCGCCGTCTGGGAGTCCACTGGGCATGGTTTTGCTCATGGCGCGGATCCTTCGGACCCGGCCGGCGTTCCACCCCGGAGCTGATCCGTCGTGTTTACCAATCTGAAGAAGCGATCACGCTCAACGAGATCAAGAGCTCGCTGCAGCAGGAGAAAAACTGAGGGCAAGTTCTAAACGGTAGCCAAAGACGATATCTCACAAATACTCTAAACTCCCGCCTTCCAAACGGTCAGCGCCCCACAGAGATCGCCAAGCGCACAGCCGACTGATTTGAACATGGTGATCTCTTCGGCGTTCTGACGGCCAGGCACATCACCACGACACAATTCGGCCAATTCACCAGCCACCCGATCCAAGGAAAACACACCTTCCTCAACCGGCATGAGAATCTCGCCGGCCTCACGGAAGCAGTTGAGGCGCGTGTCGACAAAAACTCTGGACCGCGTCACCATTTCGGTATCGCACTCACGATGATGCGCATGATGGTTGCCCATGAAATCAGTGTGCGCCCCCTCACGAATCCACTCTCCGCGAACCAGAATGTCGGTCGAAGCGGTCGCCGAAATGACCAGGTCCGACATCCTGCACGAGCTCTCCAAATCGGTCACCACCTCAAACTCGATTCCTTGCAGTTCCTTTCGCATTTTCTCGACGATCAAATGCGCTTTCTCTGGCGACCTTCCCCAGACCATGACCTTTTCCAAGGGCCTCACACTGGCATGCGAGCGAATGAGATAGCAGGCAAGATTGCCTGTGCCCAACAACAGCATGGTTTTGGAATCCTTGCGCGACAAGTGCTTCGAAGCCAACGCCGAAACCCCTGCTGTCCTCAAATAGGTGACACTGCCGCCGTCCACCAAAGCGAGCGGCTCGCCATGGTGGCGGTCGAAAATCAAAATCTTGGAATATAGCGAGCGGTACGGAGCTTGATTCTCCGGAAAGTAGGTGAAGGCCTTGAGAGCGATGATCTCGTCATTCCAGGAAGGCAGCATGGCAAACGCATCATTCTTGTCCGAGCCAGGCTCCAAAAGCAGCACTTGGCGGGGCGGCATGGTAAAGGACCCGGAAAAAGCGTGATCCAGAGCTTCGATGAAGTCCGGATACCGAAGCACGGCATGAACATCATTTTCAGTGATTATCCTCATGTGAATCGGAATTAGTCATTTTTTACGCAATGTCGGATGCCCGCAATACATGAAAATTCATCCATGCATTGCGGTCGCGTTGGCATCCCGATCGGCAATATCGTGCAAAGCATTCCCATCGCGTCAGGCGCTCATTCGCCTTGCGGTTTGATGAGGTTGACGAAGGCCTCACCCCACTTGCGGGCGGAAGGATGATTGATGTTTTTTTCGATGTGCGCGTACATGCGCTTCGCAGCATTGACTTCATCTCCGTGACGGAAAAGGTCGACTTCCATCTGCCATTGAAGATCAGGAAGTTTTTCCTCCACAAATTTTTCATAGTCGCTGGGCTTTGATGTTTTCTGATTCAGCATCTGTTGCCCCTGCTGCTCTTGTTCGCTGCTTCCACTGCGCACCCCCTCCTGCTGGATGCGCTTGACCCATGTGTTGCGCAGGGAGGTGACATTTCCGGAAGCGCGGATCGGCGGGAAAATGACCTTTTCGTAAATCGCTTCTAAATCAAGCGGAGTTGGTGGCAATGTGCTGTTGGTGAAAGAGCCAATTTCATATGCCTTGGCAAAAATGGTTGAACTCACCGATTGCCTGAGCAGTTCCGATTGGAATTTCAAAAGCTGCGCGTTGCTGAAAATGGAATCGACGATTTCAGCAGCCTCCTTGGCTATTGTTTCCGGATCCGATTTTTCCGATGAGGAACGCATCGTGAGAACCAGCCAGCGCAACTGCTGACGCAGTGCCAACCCAAAGCCATTTGCCGAGATTTTTCCCTCATGCTTTTTTTTCCAATCGCGGAAATCAGCTTCCTTGCGACCTTGATCCTCAAACTCGATCTTCTGCGTGCATTTCAGATAAAATTCAACGGCACTATCGTCACTGCCCATCGCTTCACGGTAGGTACCCAATGCACTTTGAAAGCGTGCATCCACTTTGGATTGGGCGGCTTGATGAAGCTTTCCGATATTTTCAAGAAGCACTTCACGATCCGCCGGATTCAAAGGTTCGGCATGAACAAACAACGCGCCAATGATGGACAGCAGGGAGATGATCAAAAGTTTCACAAGCCGTTGATCGCAAATCGACAAAGCAAGTCCAAGCACGAACCTGCGAAAAATGAATTTGCCATGCCGGGGGCGCGGGCAAAGTGGATAGACATCCACGATTGAGCAAGATCGCGGCCATGGACAAGGATTCCGATAATAAACCAAGACCCGGCAAAGCCTTTGATTTTTTCTTATTACCCCCCAACCACTGGCTACAGATTTGAGCAAAATGCTCTAATGCAGGGATCAGTTCTTGGTGGCGAATTTCTTAGGCAGTTTTGCTTGTGGAAAAGGTTCTTAGGCTCGAAGCTCGGGCATGAGCGAAGGCAATCTGACTCCAACACCTGTGAGGTTTTCCGCGGAACTCATCGGCCGTGTGGATGCCGTTTCCAAATCCATGGCCCTGTCGCACTCGACGGTGCTTCGTTTGGCGGTCAACCAGTTGTTTGAGGCTGGAGGAGATAAAAGCGGATCCTTCGCACCCGTCAAAGAGGGCGCCAAGAAAGCCGCCACCAAAAATCGCGGCAACAATACGGCTCATTAAGCCTCGCAGCACCGATTCTTACAGAAAGATTTACCGCCAAGCCACCAAGGTCGCAAAGGAACGCGGAGGAGAAGAGGTCAATAGTCAGTGGTCATCGGGAAAGAAAAAGAAGCGGCCACATCTTCAGAGAGGGGCATGGGCGGCTCGCCCGTGTCTTCAAGGAGCGCCGGCACCTTGCCCGCATCTTCTCTCTTCCTCTTCCCCAATGACTTCTGTCCCCCGTCCCCCGTCCCCCGTCCTCCGTCCTCCGTCCTCCGTCCTCCGTCCTCCGTCCTCCGTCCTCCGTCCTCCGTCCTCCGTCCTCTGACCTCTGACCTCTTCTTCCTCTCCCTCTTCCCTTGAAACTGCCCACTTGAACCTTGAAACTTCACCCGCTGCGTGCTTTAAGAGCACACGCAAATGCGGAATAGCCAGGGACCGAAACTTTTTTCGGAAATTTTC
>CAZXHZ010000104.1:0-21799 GCA_964639755.1 uncultured Luteolibacter sp.
CATTGGTTTCACATCACCCACCTGCTCGTCGATGGCGGCAAAATGTCGAAGTCACTCGGCAACCTCTACACGATCGACGATCTCGAAAAACGCGGCTTCACCGCCATGGAAGTTCGTTATGTCCTCATCGGCGGCCACTACCGCAAGCAGCTCAACTTCACCCTCGATTCACTGAGCGCCGCACACGAAGCACTCGCAAAAATTGCCAAAGGCGCCCGCTCACTTGCTGCAAGAGCCGGCGATGAAGTGACCCTAAGCTCAGTCGACTTCGGACCCTTCCAGAGCGCATGGGATTCGCTCAACGACGACCTCAACACGCCCGCCGCCCTCGGTGGCATTTTCACCGGACTCAAAGCCTCCGCCGACCTCCAAGGCAAGGACGCCGCAGCCGCACTCGCCGCACTCAATCGCATCCTCCGCGCCCTCGGTCTCACCCTGCCGGAAGCAAACGAAAAGGAATCCGCCGATGTCCCCGCTGACGTCCGCCAACTCGCCGAAACCCGCTGGCAGGCACGCAACGCAAAAAACTGGGCCGAGTCCGACCGCCTTCGCGACGAACTCGCCAAACTCGGCTGGCAAGTCAAAGACGGCAAAGAAGGGTACAGCCTCGAGGAGGCATAAGGTCACTGGTCAATAGTCATTGGTCATTGGCAAAGGAAGAACCCGCTTCTTCAGCGATCGATGGGGGCACGAAGTTTGCGCCCCATGATCCTCTTCCTTTCAATATTCAATTTCCCCCTTGCCACAGGCATTGCGCCGCCAATACAATTAAGCACCATGAAATCAAAACTTCTGATCGCATTGTCAGCCACGATCCTCTTCAGCTCCTGCGCGCAGGATAGCATCACCGGCGACACTTACTCACGCGGTGAAGCCGGTCGCGCCCAAGCCGTACAAACCGGTCGCATCACCTCAATCCGACCTGTGAAAATCGAAGGTGGCAGCCAAGGTGGCGCACTCGCTGGTGCCATTGCTGGTGGTTTCCTTGGCAGTAACATTGGTGGCGGCCGTGCATCCAACACCGCTGGCGCCATCGGCGGTGCCATGGTTGGCAGCGCCATCGCCTCGCAAGCCCAGCAAGCCATGACCTCACGCCGCGGCATCGAAATCTCCGTTCGCCTCGATCAAGGCGGCTCGGTCGCCATCGTCCAAGAGGTCAACCCACGCGAGCAATTCTCCGTCGGCGACCGCGTCCGCATCATCAGCTCGGGCGGTCGTTCGCGCGTTTCCTACTGATCACTCGCATCACGACTCTCAAAACTCCCCCAAGCCCCCACCGCTCCGGCGCTGGGGGCTTTTTCGTTTCTCCAGATGCCCCTTCTTTCCACTTGGCCCGACCGCGGTTTGCGCTTACTTGATGCGGACTTGAGCGCGCCATTTTCCCTCCTTGCGACCGACCCCGCCAGCTCCGCACGACGCGGAACCTTGAGCCTGCCGCACGGCGTCGTCGAAACTCCGATCTTCATGCCGGTAGGCACCCAAGGGTCGGTGAAAACCCTTCACCCGCTGGAGCTGGAGCAACTCGGCGCGCAAATCATTCTCGGCAATACCTACCACCTCTGGCTGCGCCCGGGCCACGAGCTGATCCGCGAAATGGGCGGGCTCCATGGCTTCACCACTTGGCAAAAACCCTTTCTCACCGACTCGGGCGGATTTCAAGTTTGGTCGCTCGCGAAGCTGCGCAAGATCACCGAAGAAGGCGTGCGTTTTCAAAACCACCTCGATGGTTCAAAAATGCTCCTCACCCCGGAGTTGAGCATGGAGATCCAAGCCTCGCTCGGATCCGACATTTCGATGCTCTTCGACGAGTGCCCGCCCTACCCCTGCGACGAAGCCTACGCCGCCCGCTCGCTCGCTCTGACCACCCGCTGGGCACGCCGCTGTAAGGATTGGATCAACACCCACCAACCCATGTCGGGAAATGGTCGCCAACTCCACTTCGGCATCGTCCAAGGATCAGTCTACTCCGACCTTCGCGAGCAGTCCGCCCGCGAACTGGTCGCGATGGACTTCGATGGCTACGCGGTCGGCGGCGTATCGGTCGGCGAGCCCGAGCACGAGATGTTTCGCGCCATCGAAAATGCCGTGCCCTTTCTTCCCCACGACAAACCCCGCTACGCGATGGGCCTCGGCACGCCCCCACAGATTTTGGAAATGATCGCCCGCGGAGTCGACATGTTCGACTGCGTGATGCCCACCCGCATGGCCCGCCATGGTGTGGCTTTTACGCTCGACGGCCCACTCCACATCAAAAACCTCATTCACGCCAAAGACCCCCGTCCGATCTGCGAATCCGCCCACCCGCATGTCGCCGGATTCTCCCGATCCTACATTCGCCACCTGTTCCGCGCCGGGGAAATGCTCGCTTTGCGGTTGCTTTCCTTCCACAATCTGCATTTCTACATGAGTCTCGTCGCCGGCGCGAGAGACGCTATCTCTAACGGAAAATTCAACGACTACAAAGACTCCTTCATCAAAAGATACCACAACTCCATCCCGTCATGATCACACACACACTCCTCACCAGTCTGCTGGCCCAAGCCCAACCCGCCCCCCAAGGCATTCTCGGCAATCCCCTGATCATGATGGGCCTCATGATCGTCATGTTTTACTTCCTGCTGATTCGCCCGCAACAGCGTCAGCGCAAGGAACAAGCAGCCCGCATCGCCGCCCTGCAAGCCGGTGACAAAGTGGTCACCACCGCCGGCATCCACGGTCTCGTCCACAATGTGCGTGAACACACCGTGGTCGTGAAAGTGGCCGAAGGCACGATGATCGAATTTGACAAGGCCGCCATCGCCACCGTCACCAAAAAAGATTCTGCGGCATAAGGCCCGATCATCCTATCTTCGTCCGCATTTCGTATTTCTCCCACTGCTTTCCGCCATGCTCGCTGCCACTTCATTTTACGAAGATCCGCTCACCATTTTTGTGACCGGCATGATCCTTGTAATCTTGTTCTTCTGGTACTTCGCCACAGACATCGAGCGGCGCAAACGCAATGTCGGCACAGTCCTGCTCATCGGCACGACCGCTCTCTGCGTGCTGGCGGCAACCCCCGTGAAAGAACGCCTCAAAGGCGGCATCGACATCGTTGGCGGATCTTCATTCACACTCCGCGTGCAACCGCGTGAATCAGCCAGCGGCGAAAAAATGGAGGTCACCCCGCATCAGGTGGACCAAGCGATCCTCGTGATCGAAAAACGCCTCAACAGTCTGGGCACCTCGGAGCCGCTCATCGCCCGCCAAGGAACCGACGGCATCCTCGTGCAAATGCCCGGTGTGGAACCTGAAGACTCGGCCAAAATCCGCAGCACTTTGGAAAAAGTCGCCAAACTCGAACTTCGTGAGGTGAGCCGCCGAAACGACGAGCCAGGTGCGGATGGCAAACCACTCGCCCAACGCGTCCAAGACGGCAGCGAAATTGTTCCCGGCTATCGTGCCTACACACTCAAAGGCAAGGACGGGGACGGCAACGAATACACACGCCCGATCCTCTTGAACCGCCGCATGGCTTTAGGCGGGTCCGACATTGCCGATGCCGTGCCATCCCCGCAACAAGCCGACGCGGTCGCCATCACGCTCAACGCTGATGGCACCGACAAAATGATCGCCCTCACCAAAGACATGCGCTCCGGCCTCGACCGCATCGCCATTGTGCTCGACGGTGAAGTGATCAGCGCTCCGGTGGTCAACCAAACCCCGCTCGGCAAACAATTCGTTGTCGAAGGTCTTCACGAGCCGGGCGAAGTCCAAAACCTCGCCAACGCGCTGATGAATCCGCTCGAAAACCCGCTGGTCGTTGAAATGGAGGACACTGTCTCGCCCACGCTCGGAGCGGCAGTCGTCAAACAAGGCATCTGGGCCGGCATCATCGGCCTCGCCATTACCGCGCTCTTCGTCCTGTTCTACTACCGCTTCGCCGGCATCATCGCGCTTTTCGGATTGATGATCAACGGCGTGATCCTCTTCGGAGTGATGGCGATGTTCGGCTTCACTTTTTCGCTTCCCGGCATTGCTGGCATGATTCTTACCATCGGCATGGCGGTCGATGCAAACGTGCTGATTTACGAACGCCTGCGCGAGGAAATCGAAGCTGGAAAGTCGCTCAAGAACGCCATTGCCGCATCTTACGACAAGGCCTTCACCGCGATCTTCGACTCAAACTTCACATCGCTCATCACCGCCGTCCTGCTCTTCATCTTCGGCAGCAGTGCGATCAAGGGTTTCGCCATCACACTCACTATCGGCATCGTCGCCTCAATGTTCTCCGCAATCCTCGTCACCCGAGTGCTTTTCCGCTGGGGTACCGACCTCAACGCACTCAAAAAAGTTTCATTCCTCAACCTCTTTAAGGCCACAAAATTCGATTTCATCGGTAAGTCCCGCGCCTGCGCGCTCTTGTCGCTCGTGCTGGTGGCACTCTCGCTGGCCGCCTTCGGCCTGCGCAAGGAGCACGCCTTCGGGGTCGACTTCACCGGCGGCACCCTCATCAAATTTCAACTCGGCAACGAGGTGAAAATCCCGACCGCCGATGTCGAAAAGGCCCTTTCCACCCTCCAACTCGCCAAGGCCGCCTACCCCCAAGAACAAGGCAACCCCGCCACTGGCACCCTGCTCACCGTCCGCTGCGACACTAAGGATGCCGACACCATCATCGCCAAACTCCGCGAAAGTATTCCTGCCCTCGGCGCGAAAAAAACCGAAGCAAATACGACCCCCAACGCAAAGGCCGCGACAGATCACGACTATGTCATCGATAGCAGCAAGGTCGAAGTCTCCGCACTCATCGGCGGCACCTTCCTCAAAGACTCACTCATCGCCCTCGTCCTCGGCCTGATCGGCATTCTGCTCTACATCACATTCCGCTTCGAGTTCTCCTTCGCGCTCGGTGGCTTCGTAGCGATCCTTCACGATGTGATCATTTCCGTCGGCCTCGTCGTCATGCTCGGCGGCGAACTCTCGCTGATCCATGTCGGCGCAATCCTCACCATCGCCGGCTACTCGATCAACGATACCATTGTCGTCTTCGACCGTATCCGTGAAAGCCTCTTGATCCGCGGTGGATCGATCAAATCGATCATGAACGAGGCAATCAACGCCACCCTCTCAAGAACGCTGCTCACCTCGGCGACCACCATCATCACCGTGGCGATCCTATCGTTGTACGGCGGATCTTCACTGCGTGACTTCTCCGTGATGATTCTCATCGGTCTCGTCGTCGGCACTTACTCGTCGGTCTTTGTCGCTTCGCCGATCGTGCTGTGGTGGAGCACCCGCAAGGGTGGTGACCTCCGCTCGGATGTGCTTGCCACCGAGCAAGCAGCTGAAGCGGCCGCCGCGACACCTTGATCGCGTCCAGCACAAAGGAAAAAGAGGCGCAATGTCGCGGAAAAAAACCCGCGTGCGGGACCAGCCCTCAAAAAACTCCGGCATTACTTGTCGCCAGCTTTTGGCGCAGGGACAGGAGATTGAAGCTCCGTCACCTCGTCATCGGGACCCAGCTTGAGATCGCCGTTTTTATCCAACGCCTCAAAACGATCTTCCTGCTGATCCTCCGTAAGTTTTTGCAACCTTGGAGATGCGCGAAACTCCGTGAAATCCAAAACACCATCGCCATTGCGATCAAGCTGCTGAATCATTTGACCAAGCTTCGGGCTTTGTCCGGATGAATCGCGGGACTTCTCCTTTCCCTCCCCCCTCCTCATCGGCGGTTGGGGCTTGTCCTTGGAAGTGATCGATCCGTCACCATCTGAATCCAACTTGCGAAAAAGTTTTTCGCAACGCGCGGAAGGCAGCTTTGCAAACATCTGGCCCGCTTTCATCTCTTCCAGACTCACGCCACCATCTTTGTTAGCATCAAGCTGCCAAAGGCGTTGCATGGGGCCCTGGCCTTCATGGGGGGCGCCCATTCGCCTGAATTCATCCTTTGCCAAAACGCCGTCTGCATTCTTATCGAAACGCTTGAAAAGCTCCGCCCGCTTCTCTTCAGGAATCCGCCGAATCCGCGGTAAATCCGCGAATTCAATCATCGAGAGCATTCCGTCACCATCCTTGTCCGCCGATTTCCAAGCCTCAGCCATCGGGTGCTTGGGGCCGGGGCCCGCTCCTTTTTTATGCGCCTCCCCCGGAGGAGTTTCGGAGATATCTTGGGCTAAAACTGAAGCGGAACCGGCCATGGCAATGGCCAGAATCCTGAAAAAATAGGAAATTCCTGCAGCTGGATCCATATTTTCGTGTCCGACTGATTTCACATGATGTTCAACCCCGGAGAAAATAAAAAGTTTCGCTTCATGCCACACATTGGGCATTAATCTCCCGACATCTGCCCATGCACATCAGCGACATTCTCAGCAAGTCCAAGCCCTCGCTCTCGTTCGAGTTTTTTCCACCGCGCAGTGAGTCGGCATGGGATGACCTTTACGGAACCATCCGCGACTTGGAATCTCTGCAACCTTCTTTTGTTTCAGTCACATATGGCGCGGGCGGCACCACTCGCGAGCTTACCCACGACCTTGTTCTGCGCATCCGCCAAACCACTTCGATCCCACCGGTTCCCCACCTCACTTGTGTCGGTCACACCAAAGAGGAAATCACATCGATTTTGGAACGCTATGCGGCTGCGGGAGTATCCAACATTCTCGCTCTGCGCGGCGATCCACCACGCGACGAGCCGAACTACGACTGGTCCAGCGGCGACTTCCGCCATGCGGCCGATCTGGTTGCCTTCATCCGCGAGTTCAACCAATCCGGCAAGCACCCCGACCCTCGCGGCTTCGGAATCGGTGTCGCCGGCTTTCCCGAAGGCCACCCTGCCACTCCCAACCGTGTGCTCGAACTCGAGCACCTCAAGTCAAAGATCGATGCGGGGGCCGATTACATCTGCACCCAATTGTTTTTTGACAATCACGACTTTCTTGATTTTCGCGATCGTTGTCGTCTCACGGGCATCAATGTACCCATCATTGCCGGCATCATGCCGGTCACATCGCTGCAAGGCATGAAGCGAATGGCGGAGCTGGCCGCTGGCGCACGCTATCCCGCCAAGCTCATTCGCGCGCTCAACCGCGCCAACTCAAATCCGCAAAGTGTGGAAAGGGCCGGCATCCACTACGCCGCAGAACAATGTGCAAATCTCCTGAACGAGGGCATCGACGGCATCCATTTCTACACCCTCAACAAAAGCCACGCTACCCGAGAAATTTTCAACAGTTTGGGGCTAAACCCCGCAGCGTGAGGGCTTACTGGTTGCGCCACTTGTAAAAATCCTCTGCCTGCTTGAGCGTAATCTCGTAAAGACTGCCCTGCAACGGCACGATGATCGGAACCCTTCCGGTCGAAGCATCGATGGGATATTCTTGTTGAAGGCGTTTTGCGCGCTCGAATACGTCCCCGGGAAGAGTGACCCGAAATGCCCCCTCGTAGCGCAGCATTCGTGAAATCCGCTCGGACGCCTGATTCTTCAAACGTCTCAACTCGTTGTTTTGGCCGATTCGATCAAAGAGCGAAACCGCATCGTTGTTCGGCAATTCCTTACTATTTTCCTGAGTGAGTTGAGCGGCTCTCTTGAGACTGAAATCAGATTTCATCTTTGTTAGTGATCTGGAGATGAAAATCTCGTCTTCACTTTCGGCCAGCGCGGATTGGGTTCCCCCGTCATCACCCCTGGCAATGGCATCATCGGTTTCCTTTTGCGTCGGAAGTCTCACCTTCATGAAACCTTCAAGCGAGAAAAGATCATCGGACTTCAAGTTTACTTCGCTCAACTCCAGTCCGCCACCGATTGTACGGAGCTGCAGGGAACCTTCTTTGAAATCGACGCGATGGTAGTTTCTGGAGTAATCAACAACCGAGAGCGCTTTCAAAATATGGACTCTATCACGCATGGAAATCATGTCCTTTCCATCCAGCAACACTTGACCCTCAAAGCCAACTCCATCCGCATTGTTGGTTGATCCGAAAATTTGGAAATTACCGGAAATCTGGCCCTCAATATAATTTCTTGCCGCAAGTGGAATGATCTTCTCGATCGGCAAGTTGCGGATTTTGGCAACTCCTTCAAGTTTGGGACGCTCGCCCGTCAAAATGCGCAAACCCGTCAAATCAACAGTACCGTCACCGTCTTTCAATTCAGCTTTCTCAAAGAAAATCTCGTTGGGTCTGCACACCAGGTTCATCTCTTGCACTTCGAGCCTCTCAAGCCAATTTTGACTAAACCATCCACCCTTGATGATCATGCGCCAAACATCGCCTTCGCGATTCATCTTGATCGAACTCGACTCAAGCGATCCTTTGGTGCGGTCGGAATAACCCCAGCTGAGATTGGCGTTGGCGATTTCAAATGTACGGATTTCAACTTTTTCCGAATTCACAAAAAAAGCCTTCGACATCATGGCCGCGGTATCCGCATCGTCCGCTCCCGCCCTGAGATCGAGATCCAATTTGGAAATCGCAATGATACCCGGCCTCCAGACGCCGACGACTCCGTCCAGCAGGCCCATCTTGCAACGGATGTTGCGAGCCTCCAGGGCCGAGTAGAAAGTCTTGTTGTCGCCCTCGGCCGCGAAACGGCTAACCTCCAACTGCCCTTGAAGTCGCTGGAATCCGCGCATCTCAACCTCACTGGCGGAAAGTCCCGTGCGCAGGCTGTGCTTGAAGTCTTTGATGAAACTCGCGGATTCAGTCCTTTTGATGAGATAAATCCACAGACCAATCGCGCAAATGAGCAGGAAAATGAAAAACCTGAACATCAGGTTCAACAAATGGAACATCAGGCGCCCCCGCATCCCTTTCCCCGACAGGGAGTATCTCACCTGGAACCAAAAGCCCTGATCGGAAACCCAGCGGCTCAAACGCTCGTCAAAAGTCTCTAATTTGTCTGGAAGGTCCATTGTGTATTAGTTCGAGGCCATTAAGCCCCCATTCCGAACTCATTGCGAGGGGAAAATTACCTCGCATGCAGGTCTGCAACCCATTATCAACCTGCCGCGTGGAAACCACTGATTACAAAGTACGCTTGGAAATCTTCGAGGGCCCCCTCGATCTGCTGCTTTACTTGATAAAAAAAGACGAACTGGACATCCAGTCGATCTCGATCGAGCGCATTACTCGTCAGTATCTCGACTACATCAATACTTTCAAACTTCTCAACATCGATCTCGCTTCCGAGTTCATTGTCATGGCCGCGAACCTGATGTACCTCAAGAGCCGCACTCTGCTTCCACGCGTCGATCAACCGCCGGAAGAAGATGTCGAAGAGGACGACCCGCGCTGGGAATTGATTCGCCAGTTGATCGAATACAAAAAGTTCAAAGATGCGGCTGGCTTCCTTTCGTTGCGTGAAATTGAACAGGAGGGCCGCTTCGCCCACCAACCGGATGTCAGCGAGAAGCCACCACAGGAGCCCGCCCCTCTCGCCGAAGTCTCGATCTTCGACCTGATCCGTGCTTTCCAGAATGTCCTCAAACGCTTCGAGGAATCCAACGACTTCGGCGATATCATCGACGATCGCTTCACGGTCTCTGATAAAATCGAGTTGCTAATGGCAAGCTTTGCACCCGGCGAATCAAAGCGCTTTGGTGAGCTCTTCCAATCCGCCATCAACAAAGCCGAAGTGATTGTCACCTTCCTCGCTCTGCTGGAGTTGATGAAACTCAACCAATTCCTTGTTCATCAGAGTGAATTGCTGGGGGATATCCTGATCGAAAGACGCGACTCGCCCGTCAGCACATCTTTGGAGGACGCAGGCGAGGAATACGGATCTTAGAGCAGTTTGCGAAAAGGTGTAGCCGGCGGAACGAGAGGATTTTGGCCAGAGCAAGGCGTTGCGATGGAGTGGATAGACATCCACGACTGAGCAAGAACGCAGCCGTGGACAAAAGACTCCGAAGACTCCGCTCCTTTTCCAAATCCGGCGAAGGCGCAAATTATCATACACCACACCCAAGCCACCGGCTATAGATTTGAGCAAAATGCTCTTAAATCGCTCAACCGACGCGAAACACAATCCGCGCCTTGGTGAGATCATATGGCGACATCTCCATTTTGACTTTGTCGCCGACCACCAGACGGATGAAGCGCTTACGCATCTTGCCGGAAATGTGAGCCAAAACCTCGTGACCGCTTTCCAGCTTCACCCTGAACATCGTGCCGGCGAGCACTGAAGAAATTTCACCATCCACCTCAACAGCCTTTTCTTCATCGTCTTGTTTGGCCACACGCTTGGTTGATCCAAATCGGTTGCGACTTCCACCGGCGGGCTTACGTCCTTTGTTTTGAGGGCGAGGAGGCATGATGATTGATGATATGAAAGGTCGGACTATACCACCCGACGGCAAAAGTGGCTTAACTCTTAGTTTGGCACACATCAACCAAAAATAAGTATTATCACCGCGAAAGCATGCCAACGGCTGCATTCCAGCTTTCCTCATCCAGGCTTTCATGCTGTACTGCAGAAGCTCGCAACCGCTTTTCATGGCTCGCAAATCCCCAGCACGCCCCAGCTCCACCCGCGAACTCCTCTTCGGCGGCTTCTGGAAATTCCACCCCGTACCCGAATCCGCACCTAACCATATCGAAGCCAACTACGGGCTTTTCATCGGCGGACGCTTCGTCGCGGCAAACACGGCTACCTGAATTCACAACTCGTCTGAAACTTCCAGACACCACATGAGCCACACACCCATCACCAACGCATGCAGCGCGATCATCGTCGCCGCCGGCAACAGCCGCCGACTCGGCCATGACAAGCTCACATGGACACTCAACGGCCTCGCAGTCCTGCGACGTAGCATCAACGCGTTTCTCGATGCGAAAAACATCAACTCGATCGTGGTAGTCTGCCCGCCGGATCGCTGGAACCAAATTGATCATGAAAATTTCACCAAGCCGGTGATCCGCGTCGACGGCGGCAAGGAACGCCAAGATTCGGTCGCCGCCGGACTCGCGGCACTTCCAGCCAACACAGAATTCGTCGCCGTTCACGATGGCGCGCGGCCGCTCGTTTCTTCAAATGACATCGACCGCTGCGTCGAAGCTGCTCGCACCTTGGGTGCCGCCACACTCGCACGCCGCGCGACCGAAACCATGAAACGCTCGGACGACAATAACTTCAACAACGAACCAGTCGACCGTCACAACCTCTGGTTCATGGAAACCCCGCAGGTTTTCCGAACCGATCTCCTGCGTGACGCATCCAACGCAATCGCACGCGATGGCGTCACCGCCACCGATGAAGTCAGCGCCGTCGAACAACTCGGCACTAAAGTGAAGTTCGTGGAGTCCCACAGCCCGAATCTGAAAATCACCACACCCGCCGATCTCGCACTCGCGGAAGCCATGGTGAAAATTCAAACCACCTCATGAACAAGGCAAGCTACGACTGGCGCCAAATCAACAACGGCCCACGCCTCGCCGTCGCCACCATGCCCCAAGCGGAGTGCGCCTCGTTTGCCATCCATGTGCCCGCCGGCAGCCGCGATGAATCCAACCTGCCTGCAGGCCTCGCCCACTTCGTCGAACACATGGTCTTCAAAGGCACGCACAACCGCAGCGCCCGTGACCTGACCTTCGAAATCGAAAATGTCGGCGGCCAAATCAACGCCTGTACCAGCGAGGACCAAACGACCTACGAAGGCCGCGCCGAAGCCGACCAACTCGCCACACTCGCCGGCGTGATCAGCGACATGGTCTGGAACCCAAACTTTCCCGCCACGGAAATCGAACTCGAGCGCGAAGTGATCCGCGAGGAAATCACCCTCTACCGGGAATCACCCTCCGACCACATCGGCGACCTGATTTCCAAAGCTCTCTGGGGCGACCACCCGCTCGGCAACCCGATCTCCGGAAGCGTCCAAAGCATAGCCTGCATCAACCGCCAGCATCTGCTCGATTTCACCTCACGCCACTACTTCCGCAAGGACATGGTAATCGCGGCCGCCGGGCCTTTCGACCTCGATGAAGTGGAAGCTCTCATACACCCACTACTACCAGGCAATTTCCACGATGGCAACCATCCAACGCCATTCGAGCCACGCCAATCTACGATGAACATCGTAGATGAATCCCGCCATACCGATCAGCTTCAACTCGCTCTCGCATGGCACACCCCCGGCCGCCACTCCCCGCAACGCCACGCGCTGCGATTGCTCAGCCTCATGCTGGGTGAATCCGCGAGCTCGCGACTCTTTCTCGAACTTCGTGAAAAACGCGGACTCTGCTACCAGATCACCAGCGATGTGACCTTTCTCCACGAGACAGGCGCCTTTGAAATCCATGCCGGACTCGCCCCCGAAGGCCGCAATATGGCACTTGATTGCATCCACGCGGAGATCGACGACCTCGCCACCCGCGGCCCCGCCAACGGCGAATTGGAACGAGCCAAACGCCTCGCCATTTCGCAAAACAAACAAGCACTCGAATCCACCGCCGCCCACGCAACATGGGCCGGCGAATGCCTGCTCGAGTTCGGTCGCATCCCCCACCCACTCGAATGGCGCGACCAAGTGCTCACCGTCACGCACGGCGAAATCCGATCGATCGCTTCACAAATTTTTTCCGGCCAATCCCCCGCGATGGCGGAAATCAAACCCGACGCGACCTGAACCACCGCCCTCACGCAATGCCCTTCCACCCCTTCAGCCGCGAACACCTCGCCGCCGTCACACTGGGCACCTGCATCACCGCTGCCCTGCTCATCGCCGCGAAGTCAAACCCTCGCGGGCAACACCTCATCACTCGCCTGCTCGCCTTCACCAACCTCGCGGCCTACCCGCTTAACCTCATCGCATGGAAAACCAACAATCAAGCGATCAGCCTCGAAAACCTCCTGCCACTCCACCTCTGCGACATCGCTGCGTTCATCGCCGGATTCGCCCTCCTGACCGGCCACTCGCTAATGCGCACCCTCACCTACTTCTGGGGACTCGCTGCCACGCTCCAAGCTCTAATCACTCCCGCCATCTCGGCCAATTTTCTCACACCTCCTTTCATCGCTTTTTTCGTCCAGCACTTCGCCATTGTCGCCGCCGCGATTCACATACCGCTCGTCGAAGGTTGGCGACCGCAATCCCCCCTCTGGAAATCCCCCTTCGACGCCTATCTCGGCGCCCTTGCCTACATGCTTTTCTCCATTGCCATCAACCAATGGCTCGGCACCAATTTCGGCTTCACTTCACACCCTCCGGAAAATGCCAGCATGATCGACCATCTCGGCCCATGGCCATGGTACCTTGCATCTTTCCAGCCCCTTGCATTTACACTTTTCCTGATTCTCGCCTTCCCATTGCGTCAGCTCCCGGCCCCACCAACCACCAATCCCTCTCGCCCCTCAAATTAGAGGGAGTTTTACGATTGAAAAACAAATCTGGCCATATGCCTCGCTGATATCATGCAAAAGCATATGACCACACTCAGTCTCATGCCCGACAAAAAACCCGTCCCCTCGGAATGGCGCGATTGGCTGGCGCTTCACGCGCCAAAACTCCTGCTCTTCGCCCGCCAACAAACCCGCTCTCGCGAGGATGCCGAGGATGTCCTACAGGACGCTCTCGTGAAACTTGTCGAAAAACTTCGCAACGACCAATTCATCGGCGGCTCGGAAGCATGGCAGCCCTACCTCTACGCCACCATTCGCCGTCTGGCCATCGATCTCAGCCGCCGTGAAGACCGCAGAAAACGCCGTGAAGACACGGTCGCCGACGAACAACCCGAATTTAACGATACCGCCTCACATCCATGGTTCGAATCGGAATCCTCGGACGATGAAACCCGCACCCAACTCGAATCGAAACTCAAACAGCTCCCGCAAAAATTCTCCGAGGTGATTGTGATGAAAATATGGGGCGAACGCACTTTCGCCGAAATCGCGGAAATTTTGGGAATCTCTCAAAACACCGCCGCCTCACGCTATCGCTACGGACTCGAGGCCTTGAAAAAATCCCTCAGCAATGCGCGCCGCCGCGGAGATATTTCCATTTAACCCACGCACAGCACCACCAAGCCATGCACGACGAAACATCACGCCTCGAAGCAGAACTCCTCAAGCTCCGCCCCGTAGGTTCGAATGGCCAACTCATCGACCGACTCGAAGCCTGCGCACTCGGCGAGTGGTCGGAACTGCTCGACGACGAAGTCCAATTCGAAAACAAACTCCGCGCCAACACGCCCGCCCGGCTCAACCCCGCATTGATGGCCTCACTCGAAGCCATCTGCTCTACCATTCCCTTCCCGCAGGAAAAAAACATCGTCGGCTTCCCGAACTTCAGAAGCCAAGCCACCAAACCCTCCCGCAGACCTTGGGCCGCCGCAGCTGCCATCGCCGTCATCGGTGCTATCACCGCCCTGCTCGTTCCGATGAAAGACCGCCCCGCAAGTTCCACAAGCAGCATCGCCACACCCAACAACGCAGTCCTTACTCCCGCATCCTTCAAACGCGGCCTCACATCAGCCAGCGATGAAGGCGTGGTTTGGCAATCAAACCAACGCCCGCATCGCGTGCTCAAATTAACCTACCAGGACTGCGCCACCCTTCGCGACGAAAAGGGCCGCACCTACGAAGTCGAACAACCGCGAGTGGAATACGTGCTCGTCCCCGCCAAAACAGACTGATTGGTAAATTTGAACAAAACCGATCAATTACTACGCTTATCGTATTAAAGTGACTGATATGAAATACGGCCGCATCATACTCACCGCAATCACCGTCAGCTCCATGGCCACTCGCACACTGGCCGTCGAGGCACCGGTTGATGACACCCCGCCGCCCGCACGCAGTCTCGCCCGCGAAAGTGAGTCGGCCACCGTGCCCCCGCAACAATCGGACACCTCGTCCCCTCGCGCGACGCATTCCGCCCAAAACACCAAAGCAGGTAACGCGTTTCTCGGCGTGGTGTCGGAAGCAGTGCCGGATACCTTCGCCTCCCATCTTGGCATCGAAAAAGCGATCGTCGTCAAAGGCCTCATGCCAGATGGCCCCGCCGCCAAGGCCGGCATCGCCACCAACGACATCATCACCCACATCGGCGATCAATCGATCCAGTCACCAGACGAACTCACCCGCGAAGTTGCTTCCCACCAAGCCGGCGAAAAAATCCGCGTCGCCATCATCCGCAAAGGAAAGCCCCAAGATCTCGATGTGACCCTCGGTCAACGCCCGAACAATTTCGCCGAGGCCACACCCGAACCGCGCGACGCAAAACCCAATCTCAACGCGATTCCCAATGAACTCCGCGAGCGAGCCCGCCAAATGCTCGGCGAAAACTTTGGCGAACGCGAAATGAACTTCGAAGAACATCTCCAAGGCATGTTCCCGGAAGTGAACGATGCCATGAAACAACTGCGCCAGCACATGGAAAACGCGATGCGCAATCTCGACACACCCAAAATCACCCGCGAGCGGGGCATCCAACTCCAACAAGGCACGACCTTCCGACTCAGCGACGAAAAAGGTTGCGTCGAAATCCAATCCAATAACGGCAGCAAGGAAGTCACTGTCCGCGACGCCGACCAAAAAATCACCTGGAGCGGCCCTTGGAATACAAATCAGGACAAAGCCGCCGCACCCGAAGATGTGCGCCAACGCATCGAAGCTCTCAACATCGACTCATGCTTCCGCAGCAACGGCTTCAGCCTCCGCTTTGGCAACAATTCCGATCACAGATGAAACGCATATCAGCCTGAAAAATTTTTCATGGGTATGAACGCAATGGGTAGCGTTCATGGTGTAACCCGCGTCGGATGCGTCCGGCGCGGGTTTTTCATGCAAATGACCAGAGATTGAGGCACTGCTCCGAGATGGCCACTGATAACACTGATTGACTGATTTTTGATAAATGAAGATCAGTTTGGAGGATATACCTCCCTATTCCACTCCATCTCCATCAGCAAATCTGTGAAATCAGTGGTTCAAATACCCCGACAATCCAACAAAAACTGACAAAGCACCAAGAATGAGACTAGAACCGCCGCACAACGGTATCCATGCACTGGCGCTCATCAACCTCGGGATAATCGAGCGTGAAGTGCAAGCCACGCGACTCCTTGCGACGCAGCGCGCACTCGACGATCAGGCCCGCTACCGCCACGAGATTGCGTAATTCAAGGATGTCGGAATTCACTCGATGCCCCCAATAAAACTCGCGCACCTCGCGCTTGAGATTTCGCAGACGCGCCGCCGCTCGTCGCAAACGGTTGTCGGTACGCACGATGGAAACATAATCCCACATCAAGCGGCGAATTTCATCCCAGTTGTGATAAATTACCACCAACTCGTCGGGCTCGGCCGTGTCGCCATGCTCCCACTCGGGAATCGGTGGTGGATTCGGAGCCTCCTTGCCCGGCGGATATCGGCGCATCATTTCATCCAAGGCTCGCCGCGCCATGACGCTGCCTTCAAGCAGTGAGTTAGAGGCCAAGCGGTTCGCTCCGTGCAATCCGGTGCAGGCCACCTCGCCGATCGCAAACAGCCCGCGAATCGCGGTCTTTCCCTCGTTGTCGGTCAGCACGCCGCCGCATTGATAATGCGCCGCAGGCACCACCGGAATCGGCTGCGTCTCACAATCCAAACCAAACTTGATCAGCGTTTCATAAATATACGGAAAACGCTCCTTCATGAAACCCTTCGGCTTGTGCGTCACATCAAGATACACACAGGCCGCACCGGTGCGCTTGAGCTCGCGATCGATGGCACGCGCCACGATGTCACGCGGCGCCAATGACCCTCGGGGATCAACCTTTTTGGTAAAGTCCTCACCTTTGGCATTGATCAATATCCCGCCCTCACCGCGCACCGCCTCACTCACCAAAAACGATCGCGCCTCGGGCCCTCTCGCGCCAGGGTTGTAAAAACAAGTCGGATGAAACTGAACGAACTCCATGTTCGCAATCGATGCCCCGGCGCGCCAACCAAGTGCCACTCCGTCACCCGTCGCGGAATCGGGATTGGTGGTGTAAAGGTAAACCTTGCCGCAACCACCCGCCGCCAAGACGACACGATCCGAACGCATGACCTTTACTTCACCAGTCTTGCGCTCAAGCACATAGGCACCCAACACCCGATCCTCGGCCACCGCACCAAGCTTCGCAGTGGTGATAAGGTCGATGACAAAATGGTTTTCCAAAATCGTCAGGTTCGGCGTCTTGCGCGCGGCCTCAATCAAAGCCCGCGCGATTTCACGGCCAGTCGTGTCCTTGGCATGCAAAATTCGCCGATGCGAGTGACCACCTTCACGACCCAGAAGGTAATGGTGATTCTCACGATCGAAACACACACCGTAATCCACCAAATCCCGGATCGCCTCCTCACCCTCAGCGACAATCGTCCGCACCATGCTCTCACGGCAAAGCCCTGCACCGGCCGCCAAGGTGTCGGCCACATGCATTTCCACCGAATCCCCCGCATCCCGCTCCTGCTCCGACAAAACCGAGGCAATCCCACCCTGCGCCCACGCGGTGTTGGATTCGAAAACATCACCCTTGGCCACTACCACCACCGATCCGTGACGCGCGGCCCTCAACGCAAAGGAAAGGCCGGCAATTCCCGCGCCGATGACCATGAAATCCGCATTCATCGCCGACACCATGAACCCGACCGGCCAAGCAACCAAACAAAATTCGACACTCACGCGACTTGACCCGCGAGCCTCCGGCCCTCACCTCTCGGACATGAACTACTTCATCACGGGTACCGACACCAACGCAGGCAAAACCTATGCGACCTGCCTGATGCTCGAAGAACTGCGCCGCCAAGGAATCGATGCGGTGGCTTACAAGCCCGTCAGCTGCGGCGATCGTGACGATGCCACTCGCCTCGCCGCCGCCTCGGGCGGACTCCCCATCGAGGAAATCAACCCCGTCCACCTCAACACCCCCGTCGCACCGCTCGTCGCCGGCATGCTCGAAAACCACCCGGTCGATCCACAAATCCTGATCGACGGCTACCATCAACTCGCCGCCAAACACACGCAGGTCCTCGTCGAAGGGGCCGGTGGCTGGGAAGTCCCCATCGCACCCAATTTCCGCGTCTCCGACCTCGCCAAAGCACTCAATCTCTCAGTCATTCTCGTCGTCGCCAACCGCCTCGGAGCCCTCAACCATACCCTCCTCAGCGTCGAAGCCATTCGCGCCAAAGGTCTGCAATGCACCGGCATCATCCTCAACCAACTCGATGACGAACTTGACACCGCGATGATCACCAACAAAGGCCTCATCGAAAAACTCACCGGCCTCCCGCTCATCGACCACCTCATCCATCAACAAAATTTCATCAACCTCGACGCGCTGGAAAATATCGGATCCAAAAATCCGTGAAGGGTAACAACTGCACCCTCCTCCAACTGAAAAGTGAACACTTGAAACTTCTCACTTCCCCAAGTGATCAAGCTCGGGAAAATCCGCAATCCTCTCCAACTTGACCCCATACAGCTTCGCGATCTCCGGCGCGTCGGACGCGCGGTAAATATCACGATAATAAATCTCGCGGATCCCATACGCGCAGAGCGTTTGCATGCACGCGGTGCAGGGCATGGTGGTGGTTGCGACCAGCTTTGCCTCGCCACGACGAAACAGGCTGCAGAGGTTCACTTCGGCATGAAGCATGAATTTCTGACGCGCCTCGCGGTCGTCCCAAAATCCACCCGGCGGATTGAACCCTGGCGCGAGTCCGTTGTACGCGGTGCCGATCACGCGGTTGTCGTGATCAAGTGCTGCAGCACCCACCTTGCGATAGGGATCCTCCGAACGCAGACTCGCCACATGAGCCAAGGCCATGGCATAGCGGGGAATGGACAAACGCTCGGCGGACATGCGCTGATGATGTTCAAATTTCCGCGGATTCAAAATCCAAAATTCCAACGCCGCACTTTCGCCTTCATCAGCCGGCAAATCCACCCATGCTCCCCAACATGAGCCAGCCGCAAAAAGGAATCGCCGCCGCGCTCGCAGCCTTTTCCATGTGGGGTATCCTCCCTGTTTTTTGGAAATCACTGTCTTTTCTCGACCCCGCCTCGATCGTCGCCCACCGCACCCTTTGGTCGCTCATTCTCCTGCTGGCGATCACTCTTACCGCAAGGAATTCGGACACTCTGGCAAATCTGTTCCGCTCGCGGGCCACACTCGCATGGAGCACCCTCTCCGGTGTCTTGCTCGCATCGAACTGGTTGCTTTATGTCTGGGCCACACTGAACCACCGCATCCTCGAAGCCGCACTCGGCTACTACCTCAATCCGTTCTTCAACATGCTCTTCGGCACGCTGTGGTTTGCCGAAAAACATAGCCGCCGCCAATTGATCGCCATCGCACTGGCCTTCGCCGGCGTGCTGATCCAGATCCCCACCAGCGGGCACTTTCCCTGGATCACAGTCGCTCTCGCATGCACCTTTTCCCTTTACGCGGTGGTCAGGAAAAAATCATCCCTCGACGCACGCGACGGACTCACGCTCGAAACTTCACTCCTCGCTCCGCTCGCACTCGCATGGATCGCCAGCCATCCGGTGGATTCGGGCATCAGCCCGCTGCCCACATGGCCGCAAGCCACCCTCATCATCGCCAGCGGCATCGCCACGACCATCCCCATGCTCTGCTTCACCTACGCCGCCCGCAACATCCGCCTCACCACCCTCGGCATGCTGCAATTTCTCGGCCCCACCCTGCAATGGATCATCGGATGGCGCTGGTACGGCGAAGCGATGCACCCACATCGCGTGCTCTCCTTCGGCCTTATCTGGCTCGCAGTGGCGCTGTACCTAATCAACAGCCGCGTGAAAAAACCATTACATCGTTGACGCATCCCACGCGCAAAGAACTTGTCGATGCCATGCTCGCCGACTAAGCCTCTTCCATGCTCGAAGATGTCCGCGCCCTGTTGGTCCTCCAGGACCGTGACCGCCGCCTACTCTACCTCGCCAAGGATCTGGAAAAACTTCCGCAGGACGAGGCCCGCGCACAGGGCAAACTCGCCGCCGACAACAAGGCGGTACAAGCGGCCAATGACGCGCTCGTCGAATGCGAACTCCAAGTCAAGCGCATCGAGCTCGATGTCGGAGCCCGCAAAACCACCATCCAACGCCTCAAGGTCCAACAGTTCGAAACCCGCAAAAACGACGAATACCAAGCCCTCGGCAACGAAGTGGTCCGCTACGAAAAGGAAGTCGACGAGCTCGAAACCAAGGAGCTCGAACTGATGGAAAAAATCGATCAGCTGCGCGCAGCCCACAAAGAAGCCGAAGCCAAACGCGCGAAAACTCAATCACTGGTCAACGAAGACCTTGCATCGATCGGGCAACGCGCCGAACGCATCAAGCAGGATCAGGCAGAACTCACCGCCGAACGCAAAAAACTCGCCGCCGCCATCCCCGACTCAATCCTCCCGCTCTACCAGCGCCTCATGAAAACCAAAGACGGCCTCGCCGTCGCGCCGATGCACGATGGCAAATGTGGCGGCTGTCACATGAAGCTCATCGCCTCCACCGTCGTCGCCGTGCAAACCGGCAAGGAACTCGCCCGCTGCGAAGACTGCGGCCGAATCCTCTACGCGGATTGATTATCGGTGCATCAAAAGATCCTGGCTAACTGCCTCAAGATTTGGCGCCGCCATAATCTGCAGCCGCTTATCAGGGCCCGTATATCACTTGGCTTGTGATCGGGCTAAATCGAAACGCACCCAGTTCAATGTATCACTGAACTTGAAGGGTGAGGTGTAAGCCTTGCGATCGACAGAACCGCCGTTGTCGACACCGACATCGAAGGGTTCGGAGACCGAGAACAAACCTGGCACTGTCCTTTCAATCACACCTTCACCCACTTTTTCATTGTCGATGAAGAGCGTGCCCTTGCCCGTGGGCTTTGACGGGTCGGCACCCGCAACCACCTCATACACGAATTTGATCTCATGCTTGCCAGCACTCAGGGGGACGCTTGCCTCGATCCTGTAATAATTTTGATCGAACGCGTTGTAAGAATAAGTGACGATGTTCTGCCTCACATAAAGCGTGTAACCTGAAAAGTAACCGCCAGCAGCCACAATGGTGCCGTCGGTCTTACCATCGGTCTCGACCGAAGCTGTGATGGTATGACCGCGGTTCTTCACCGGTGGCGAAAGAGCCTCGTGAATGAACTCCGCACCGGGCGGGTAGTAAGTATATGTGTTGGATGTGCCGCCCCTCTTCTGGACATTGGCGGCCCGCGCCGCAACATCGTCATAGAGGGGGTAAACATTGTATTTGATGGCCTCCTCATGCCACTTCTTCTTCAACTCTTCCAGTTTCTGGGGATTTTTTTCAGCAAGGTCGGTGGTCTCGGTCGGATCCTCAGCGAGGTTGTAAAGCTCCCAAACATCCTTGCCGAAGTCGAAGGTTCCGCCGAGCACCCATGGCATGCGATTGCCATGCAGCGTAACGGCTTTCCAACCGTCGTGGTAGATGGCCCGATTTCCAAACATCTCATAATACTGCACCGGATGCGTACTCGCCGCCTTCGCATCGTCGAACGAGTACTTCATGCTCACGCCGTCAAATGGCATCTGCCTCACGCCATCAACCTCGGCCGGAGGCTCGATGCCGGACGCATGGAGCATCGTCGGAGCAATGTCGATGATATGGTGGTGCTGCTTGCGAAGCTCGCCTTTGGCCCGAATACCCTTGGGCCAGTGAATGATCAGCAGATCAGCGATGCCACCATTGTGCACCGTCTGCTTGAAGTACCTGAACGGCGTATTGCCCGCCATCGCCCAACCGGCGTGGTAGTGGTTATCGGTCTCCGCCGTTCCCCACTGGTCGTAGCGCTTGAGGTTCTCATCCCTCGATGT
>CAZXHZ010000105.1:0-6562 GCA_964639755.1 uncultured Luteolibacter sp.
TTCGTTGCCGAAAAGAAAAGTCCCTAGTTCGAAGGGCGACACGACCGGATGCTCCCATGCCTCCTCGACCAACAAATCAAGCGCATCGGAAAGCGATTGCCGCATCGTGATGCCGTCATGCAGGAAATCGGAGATCAGCCGCAGCATTGACTCCAGCGTTTCCCAATCCTCGGTCAGAGCCGCCGCCCCGCCGCTTGGCACCGACCACTCACGCTCGAGCGTTTCGCGGCGCGCAACACCCAGCAATTGTCTGAGCACGGATTTTTCCTTTCCGGAAAGTTGCCGCGGCGCTGAGGCAAGCCAATCGCTCAAATCACCCCCGCACAAAGCCAAGCGTTGCGCCACCCGCTCACGCACTTCGGGCGTGTCGTCGTCGAGCAAACGCAGCAAGGCGTCGAGCTCCTCCGAGGTCGGCGGATCGCTTGCATCAACGGTGCTGCGGGTCACGGGCATGAATGGATGATCAATGCCAAAAGTAACCGCAGGCAAATGCGGGCGACAAGGAAAACCATGGACGGCGTATTGGGCAAACTTTAGGAACAATAAGCCCCACCACGGATAGTGGACGGATGGTGCGCGATACTGGGTTCGAACCAGTGACCCCCTCCGTGTCAGGGAGGTGCTCTACCACTGAGCTAACCGCGCTAGGTTCGCCGTCCGGGGCGGCGAATGTATGACCGAGTACTCTGCGTTTGCAACCTCTTTTTATGACCGATGCGAGATCGAGAAGAATTCATTTTCGCGATTGCCCTTCAAAAGAAACATGCCAACGAACAAAAAAGAGGCGGGGGATCCGAAGATCCCCCGCCGTTGACATTTTGTCATCCCTGAGTCGCGGGTGGCCACCGCCTAAGCAGGGCCACTCCAACGACTCGATTGGATAACTGAATTACTTCTTCTTGGCTGCCTTCTTGGCAGGTGCCTTCTTGGCAGCTTTCTTAGCGGCCTTTTTGGCTGGAGCCTTCTTAGCAGCCTTTTTGGCGGCTTTCTTGGCAGGAGCCTTCTTGGCGACCGTCTTCTTCACCGCCTTTTTCGCAGCCTTTTTGGCGCTTTTGGCGACTTTCTTCTTCACCGCTTTCTTGGCAGCTTTCTTGGCCGGAGCCTTCTTCACTGCTTTCTTGGCGGGGGCTTTAGCCGCTTTTTTGGCTGCCTTTTTAGCCGGAGCTTTCTTGGCAACTTTCTTTACGGCCTTCTTCGCGGGCTTGGCCGCGACCTTTTTCTTTGCTGTTTTTTTTGCAGCCATGGTTTTGTGTCGTTGGAGTTCGCGTTCTATGTTTGTTTTCTCTTCCGGCGTTAATGTGCCAGCGGAGAGTATCGCGAGGAGCGCCTCACCGAGGCGTCCTCCAAAAGCGTTGGTGAGGAAGTCGTGGGTCGCACGCTGCACGATCACTTCCTGGGAGTAAGCGGCCTGGTAAACATGCGCCCTACCAATGCGTGCGCGCTTTACCAGGTTCTTGCGCTCTAGATTTTGCATCACGCTAAGCACCGTGGTGTATGCGCGATCCTTGCCGTCAGGCAAAGTTTCGTGGATCGCTGCAACCGTCGACGGACCCTCGTGCCACAAAACCGAGAGGGCTTGCAGCTCAAGATTGGATGGGTGTGACAACCTTGCCATGCGTTCGCAACCTTGTTGCTAATGGCGATAAAACTAACATTTAAGAAATCAGTCAAGTTAAAATGTGCATATTTTTAAGAAAAGTTTACAAGGCCGATTTCGACCTCAACTGCGCAAAATTACGATGCGGATCGTAGATTCAAAACAAGGGCGCGCACCTGCGCCATCTGACATCGATTGAAAACAAAGCCGCCATCACGTGTGATGCGATGCGGCGCGAGAACTTCATCGCGCATGCGAAAAAGAACGATACCAATCCCACAACGCGACAACGAGCGGAGAGTTATCGCGCGGATGAAATCACCAACGCCTGATCGCCACCCGCATCAAAAATCATCCGCAAAGCAAGCGGGCTGGATGGATTCAAATCACCGATATTCCGATTCACGAGTCCATGCGCGGGGGCAACGGCAGCCACATGGAATCCTTAGGGCCAATTTCCCAAATGCCGCGCGGAGAGTGGATTTATCGGGGCGGAATGACCATCTTGCGACCAAGGATGACGACATCATTGGTCATGCGATTGGCTTGTCGAATGGAGGCAACCGGGATCTTGTACTTTGCGCTGATGCCGGAAAGCGTGTCGCCTGCAACGACGGTGTGAATGGTGGCAGCTCCGTAAGGAGTGGTGGGTGATGCGGGCGGCGTCATGGCAGCGACGGGCTCGGGTGCGCTGGATGGAAGTGGTGTCGCAGGCGACGTGTCGGCTCCCCTTGCAGGACTGATAGTGCCGTCTTCGTAAGCAGCGGGCGCGTCATAAATGCTGCTGGCGGAATCCGTGACGGCGGGGGACGCTTGATCTGGAGCAGTGAAGGAACTCGTAGGAGTATCGTAGTAGTCCGCACGGCGCGAGGCACAGGAAACCAGCGTGGCGGCGAAGAGCGCGGGGGTGAGAATGCGGATCGGAATCATGGTGTTAGCGGGTGTTTGAATGTGGCTGCGGTACTTGCCGCACCAAGGTTGAAACGGCGCAAGACATCATCTTTATTCAAATAGATTCTTGGCGGAAACGGAAAAAGTGCTCGGCGGCTTCGTTGGTGTGACGCGCAAGTTCGTCGGTTGATTCACCGCGTAGCAAGGCCGTCGCCTCAGCCACATGGCACACAAAAGCCGGCTCATTGAGCTGACCTCGATGCGGCTCGGGCGCCAGGTAGGGCGAGTCGGTTTCGAGCATGAATGTCCCGGCCGAGCAACGCAGCAGCGTGTCGCGGATCGCCTGCGCGTTCTTGAAAGTAAGCACGCCGCCAAAGGAAATCAGCCCGCCGAGATCGATCACGCGCGAGGCCTCTTCCCAGGATCCGGCAAAGCAATGGAACACCGCACGGACGTCGCGGTGATGCCGGCGGTAAATTTCCATGGCGTCCTCAAACGACTCGCGGCCGGTGGCATCGCGCGTGTGGATCACGACATTGAGCCCGACTCGTGCGGCGAGTTGGAAGTGACGATCCAGAAAATCGCGCTGGCGCTCACGGAAATTTTCATCGGTCCACCCCTCGGGCGCGGGATGATAATAATCGAGCCCGGTCTCGCCGATCGCGCAGACCCGCGGGTCGGCGACAAATGCGGCAAGCCGCTCTGGTGCATCATCCGGTGCCTGATGCACATCGCAGGGATGGATACCGATACAGGCATGGACTGCCGGATGGGTGGCGATTTCCAAATTTGTCGGCACATCCTCGAGGCTGGTGGCGAGTGTTACCATGCGGTCGATGCCGGCAGCGAGCGCGCGATCGATCAGGTCCGGAACTTCCTTTTTTGAAAACCGGTGCGATGCGAGATGACAGTGAGAGTCGACGAACATGGATCAGCGATTCAAGGCTCGCAGAAGAGCTAGCACTTTGTCGAAGTCCTTCACGCCGGGTGTGGACTCAGCACCAGAGGCGACATCGAGCGCCGAAGGGTGAAGCATCTCCACCGCGCGCGCGGCGTTCTCCGCCTTGATCCCGCCGGCGAGGATGAGCGGCAAATGCGGGTGCTTTGATTTGAAATCGCGCGCGGTGCTCCAATCGAATGTCTCGCCAGTGCCACCATAGACGCCGGGTGCGTGGGCATCGAGCAGGACAGCGACCGCGCCGAAATCCTCTACCCGTTCGAGATCGGCATGCGTTTTCACGCCAATCGCCTTGATGAAAGGAATGTCGGCCTCGCGCAATGCCGCGGCATCGGCGGGAGTTTCGTCGCCGTGCAGCTGCACGAGATCAAGCAAGCGCTCGCGAACCAGGCTGATCGGCAATTCGGCCGGCGCGTTGACAAATACGCCAACGCGCAAAATGCGACCCTCAAGCGCGGCCAACCATTCCACCCCTGTGCTTGCGACATGACGCGGTGAGCCAGACCAGAAATTTACACCGATCGCGTCGACCCCGAGTTCGACGAGCCTTTGCGCGTCCGCCGCATTCGTGACTCCACAGACCTTGAGCGACACGCTCTGGTGATCGAGAAAGGATTCGAGTCGGCTCATGCGGCGGAGAATAGGCGATAACAGCCGGTTTGGCATTCGCAAATTTTGTGCCGGCAATTTCCGCCATCCGCATGCAACCGATGCTGGAAATGATTCTTGACTCCCACGCCCTGGAACCATGTCTTCATGGAATATGCCGTATGCATGTTTCATTCGGCCAACCCACTCAACCCATGCAACCTGATCCACACAACCACGACGACTTCATTCACAGCGAGGAATTCCTCCGAGGCCTAATGAAACGCCAGTTGCGTCTTTCCATCGCTTGCGCCTCTGCCTTTCTCCTCCTGCTGCTCGGACTTCCATTGCTTAATTATTTCGCGCCCGATTTTATGGCACAGCAAATTGGGGGATTCACCCTCAGTTGGCTCGTGCTCGGTGTGCTGTTTTTCCCCTATGTGTGGATCATCGCGCGCTGGTTCATCACCCGATCAATGTCGCTCGAAGTCAATGAGGTGAAATTTGCCCGGGATAACCAGCAGAAGCATTCCTGAATTTCCAAACCAAGTACGATCATGGACTTTTCACAAATCAATCCCTGGATCCTCGCCCTTTCATCGATCACCGTGGTGATCACCATCTGGATGGGCTTCCGTTCGGCCAAAAGCTCGAAGTCGGCCTCTGACTTCTTTGTCGCCGGCCGCTCGGTGTCGGTGGGCTGGAATGCTTCGGCGATTTCCGGTGAATACCTCAGTGCCGCAAGTTTCATGGGCATCGCAGGCATGGTGATGTCAGCCGGCTATGACGCGCTGTGGTACCCGGTGTGTTACGCCTGCGGTTACCTTTTCCTGCTGCTTTTCATCGCAGGCCCGCTCCGTCGCTTTGGTGCGTATACGATTCCGGATTTCGCCGAAGGCCGCTTTGACTCACCGCTCTTCCGCCGCATCGCGGTATGTTTCGTGCTCTTTATCGGCTTCTTTTACACGATGCCGCAGATGAAGGGCGCGGGTGTCACGCTTTCCTACATCCTCCCCGGCCTACCGTATTGGGTCGGCGTGGTGGTGGTCGGTGCGGTGATCACGCTCAATGTCGCGCTCGGCGGCATGAAAGGCATCACCTTGGTGCAAGCGGTCCAGTACTGGATCAAAATGTTCGCGATCTCGCTGCCGATCTTCGTGCTGCTTTCGGTCTATGGCGGGTACGGAAAAAATCTTTCGCTCAATCATGCTGCCGCGCCGCCAGCCATCGAACGCAGCGTGGAGACCGCGGAGCACGCGCGCAAACCGCTACCGGAAAAAGCACCCAAGGATGAACAATGGATCGCGCCCTTCGGTCCGCTAACCACCAAGGCCGCCAAAGCCGCAGGCCTTTCAAAGGAGGAAAGCCGGCCACTTTCGCTCCTTTACACCTACTCGCTCATCATCGCCCTTGTCTGTGGCACGGCTGGACTGCCGCACATCCTCGTGCGTTTCTACACCAATCCCGATGGTGTTGCGGCCAAGAAAACCACGATGTGGGTAATGATCCTCATCGGCATCTTCTATGTGTTTCCTCCGGTGTTCGGCGTGCTGGGAAGAAACTTCATGCCGGAGCTCTACAACGCCATCGGATCGAAGGGCCCCGACAAAGTGGTGCTCGAACTACCGACTCTGCTGGGCCATGGCAAAATCCTTGGCTCGGTATTGAGTGGCATCACTTGCGCGGGAGCCTTCGCGGCATTCATGAGTACCTTCAGCGGGCTGTTGGTCTCGATGACCAGTGCTGTTGCGCACGACATTTACGGCCGCATGCTCAAGCCCGAATCGACACCCGCTCAACGGATGCGAATGTTCAAAATCGCCGCCATCGTCGTCGGTGGCCTGGCCATGTTGCTTGGCACACAGGTCGAACTCCTCGACATCAACTTCATGGTCGGCCAAGCCTTCGCAATCGCTGCCGCCAGTTATTTCCCGCTGCTCTTCATGAGCGCGTGGTGGCGTGGCATGACGATGCGTGGCGCCGCCACTGGTATGCTCGGCGGCGGCATTCTCGCGCTGGCATGCGTCACACTCACCAGCGTCAGTGACATCATTGCAAAGAACGGCCAAGCCGCAGCTCTCAAAGCCGGCACAACATGGTCGCCCAATGCGCTGACTATCTTCTGGCAGCAACACCCGCTTTTGCGCATCCTCGCCGAGCAACCCGCGATCTGGACCGTGCCAACCGCGATCCTCCTGATGGTCATTGTTTCCAAAGCCACCCGCTCACAAGTGCCCAGCGATGCCCGCATGAAAATGCTCGTGCTGCATGCGCCGGAAGCTTTGGGCCTCAAGCAAGAATACATCCAGGAGCAGCAGGGGTACGGGCATTGAGGGAAATGATGAGCATGGGACTTATGGGACCAATCCCCTCGCCCCACTCTGAGAAAAAAATTGCCGCTCCCCTGTAAGCCGGATTCTGTCCATCCCGCTCGCGCGGGACTGTACGGTCATTTCTCTCACTTCGCCGGAGCGAAGCGCCCCGCTTGCGCGGAGTGCGACTAATACCCGGAGATTGACGGGCGGGCA
>CAZXHZ010000106.1:0-11268 GCA_964639755.1 uncultured Luteolibacter sp.
GGGAACAGGGCGCATCGTGAGCGCGACAGCCGATGCCACTCATTTCGTCAATTGCACGGGAAAGATCCGGCTCGACCGATGCCGGATGGAAAGCCAGATGGACGACGCCACGAACATTCATGGCAACTATGCGACCATTGACCGCATTGCGGGCCCGCGCTGCATCGAGCTTCGCTTCATGCATTCGCAGCACGCGGGATTTCCACTGCTCGCAGCCGGAGATTCGGCCGCATTTTCCGATGGCCGAACCTTGCACCCATTGGGCGGCGCGGCCGTCTGTGCAGTGAACGTCATCAATCGCGACCTGCTCGCGGTGCACCTTGCCAACGATCTGCCGCCGGGCATCGCCGCAGGCACCCTGGTCCACAACGCCGGAGAGGCAGCTCCGGAGGTCGAGATCACGGATTGCGTCTTCACCGGCAACCGTGCCCGAGGGATCCTTTTGGGCTCCGCGGGCAAAACCCTCGTCGCGGGAAACATCTTCCACAATCCCGGCGCGGCCATTCATCTGGAAGGCGATGGAAAGACGTGGTTCGAGCAGGCGGCGGTGAGAGATCTCACCATCACCGAAAATCGCTTTGAGAATTGCAACTTCGGAGTCTGGGGGAATGCCGTGATCGAAATTTCCTCTCCCCACCTTGATGAGAATGGCCTCGGCGAACGCTGCCATCGAAACATTACGATCGTCGGGAACACATTCGTTTCCTTTGACGGGACGCCCCTGCTTGTCGCCAAGGGTGCCGAAGGCCTCGTGTTCGAACGAAACACTCACGAGCAGTCGGACGCCTACCCGCCCTGTCGAATGGCCGCATCGCCATTCCTGCTCGAGCACTGCTCGCAAGCTTCGATCACGCTGGACACCGATGAAAACCGCATGCCGGGCGATGAAAAACGCGAGGATGCCGTATCCTCTGTGGATGCCCTGTGACCGTCTAAACAACCCAGCGCTGTCTCCTCAAGAGACCAGTTCATCTTGCGTGAAGAGAATCCGTGTGGAAGGGTTTCAATCATGACGGAGCATTCACCGTTGAAGCAACCGGGCAAAGAAAACCAAAAGAGAAAGTCCGTGCCGGACCGCCCCGGCATTCCGAGCTACCGGGACATCGCTGCCAAGGTCGGTGTCTCTGCCCAGACGGTTTCCTACGTCGTTAGGAATACTGCTGGCGTGTCCGCTGCGACGCGAAAGCGTGTGCTCGCCGAGATGGAAAAGATGGGCTACAAACCTCAGCCCGCCCTCTCCGCGCTCATGGGGCAGATTCGCCGCCATTCTTCCAAGCGCAGAGTGATGAAGATGGCCTTTGTCAACTCCTGGAACGAATCTCTCTCCAAAGCGTCGGCGGAACCGTTGCGAAACTTCTATCTCGGAGCAAGAGACAGAGCCGAAAAACTCGGTTATGTCATTGAGGAGTTCCGCTGCGGCACGACCCGGGGCGAACAAACCAATCTGCGCAAACGCCTTCGAAACTCGGGAGTCGACGGCTTGCTCATTTTTCCAACAATGGATCCTACCTCGAGATTCATGATCGACTGGGAGAATTACTCCGTGGTCGAGATCGGGCAGTCGATGCAGGGGGTGCCGCTCACTCTCGTCATTTCCGATCACTTCGGCAACGCCTTCACGCTCTGCCAGAGACTGGTGGAGGAGGGGTTCCAGCGCATCGGCTTCATCCACGAGGTGAAGGAACACGAACGCATCGGAGGAAGCTACCTTGGCGGTGTGCTTGCTGCCTCTTTTCTAAACGGTCACCGGCAATTCGTCCCCCCCCTCAGCAAACACCATCCAAATCCCCGCGAGATTCTCCGCTATGTGAAGGACAATCGGTGCGACGCCCTCATCGTCGGCGCCCACTTTGATCCACATTTCCTAACTGTGAACGAGCTCCGTGCGGGGTGGAATATTTCATTCTTTGCCTGCGGCCCGTGGTCATCCGACAGAGTGCGCGGCATCTCCGGAATCGATGAATGTTGGGAGGAGATCGGATGGGCCGCTGCAGAGCAACTCGGCCGCTTGATACAGTCCGGAACGCGCGGCTTTCCGGAAATTCCCGAGGTGATCCATATACCCGGACGCTTCATCGACCAAAAACTTCGTGCCCCTGTGCAAACCCCTAACACCGTGAAGAAGTCACGAATACGATCAAGAAGTGGAGAGAGTTAGTGGTTATTTGTTAGAGGTTATCGGGAGAGAGTGAAGCAGCTTCCTCAAGGGGGCGCGGCATCTTGCCCGCTTGGCGCGTGCGGTGATGATTCGGCGCCGCGAGGCCGCGTCGCCCTACCGGGGCGTGTAGAGGTGGGCAGGATGCCCACTCTCCTTGAAGGAGGGGCTTTTTTTGCCCAACCCAATAACCTATAACTCTTAACCCCTAACTCTTCACCTCACGCCAATCTTCCCCGCACCCAGATGTAGCGGCGGAAGAGGACTTTCACGGCGGCGGTGAGGGGGACTGCGAGGAGGGCTCCGACGAATCCGCCGAGGAGGAGGGACCAGAAGAGCATCGAGAAGATCACGGTGAGCGGGTGGAGGCCCACGGAGTCGCCGACGATTTTTGGTGCGGTGACGAGGGAGTTGATTTGTTGGACCACCACAAAGATTGCGACCACACAGCCGACATAAGCGGCGGGGCTCATGCCGAAGGGGGAAGATCCTTGAGCGTGGAGGTAGCCGATGATGCAGGCGGGGATGAGGCAGAGGATGCTGCCGATGTAGGGGACCACGCCGAGGATGGCCATGAAGATGCCGATGAGAAATCCGTAGGGCAGGCCGAAGAGGGTGAGTGCGGTGCCGACCAGGAATCCATCGATGGCGGCGACGAGGACTTGCCCGCGGAAGAACGAGACGAGGTAGCCGTTGATTTCCTGAAGTGTCTCGACCAGTTCGGTTTTGAATTGGGAGTTTTTGAGCGGCACATAGTCATGCCAGTGCTCGCGGATGGATGATGAGTCCTTGAGGAAGAAGAACAGATAGACCGGCACCATGATCATGCCGAGAACGAGGCCGAGAAATCCGAGTATCTTAGTTGAGCCGGCAGAGATCCACTCGCGGCCGGTTTTGATGATCACGCCCTTGTACTCGAAGAGCATGCGGCCAGCGCGGCTTTTTGAAAGTGACTCCATCGCATTTGGTTCGCCGCTGTTTTCGGTGACCGGGTTGCCTTGGTCGTCGACCTCAGTGAGCATCCAGCCGATCGGGTTGTCTTGATGGCGTTGACGCATTTTCACCAACTCCGCAGCCAAGGTGCCGGCAAGGCGTTCGTTTTGCTCTTGGTCGCTTCTTGCTTCTGCGGTGATGGTTTTGCTTTCGACGATTGCTTGCTGCTCGGCTGTGGGCTTTGAGAAAGTTTTTTTGAGAAGCCCGCGGCCTTGGTCGACGGCGGGGATCAGCGCGATCACCAGCAATGCGATGGAGGCAAGAATCGCTGCAAAAAGTGTGACGACCGACCAAAGCCTGCTGAGCCCGCGCTTTTGCAACAGTCGCACCACCGGATCGAGCACATAGGCGACGATGCCGGCAACGATCAATGGAATGAGCACTGGCTGAAGGACGCCAAAGACTTTGCCGATGAGCCAGACGAGCCCAACCATCAGAGCGCCGAGGATCATGATCGAGACGCCGGTGGCGGCGTTCCACAGCGTGCGTTGTTGGAATGGGGTGGGTTGGTTCATGACCTCAACGAGGGATGGCTGTGGTACATTCAGGCAGCGCCATCGCTGGCTGTGGCGCTGGTGAGTCCCGCGATTTTATCGAGGATGCCATTGACGAAGCGCTTGGAATCGGTGGTGCCGAATCGCTTGGCGAGTTCGATCGCTTCGTTGATCACGACCTTGGGTGGTGTGGTCGTGTTGAGAAGTTCGTGGGTGGCGAGGCGCAGGATCGCGCGGTCGACCGGATCGATGCGCGCAGGCGCATAATTTTCGATCACTGCTCCGAGTTTGTTGTCGATCGCGTCCTTATGCGCGAGCACCGCGTCGACCCATGAGTCGGTCGTTTGGCGCAGTGAGGCGAGTTCCGATTTTGAGTCGCGGAGTTTCGCGAGGTCGCTTTGTTCGGGAAATTTTTCCGGTTCCTCTACCATGCGGAGGCGGTCGGAAATCCGCTGGAGACGGCGGATCGATGCGGTGACCGGCTCAAGCTGTCCGCGTAGTGCGGGGAGAAGTCCGGCCTGATCGATGAAGTCGGCGCGGGCCGCGGCGAGGTCGCGGTCGATGCGAAATAGCCGTTGCAGCGCGGGCGCAAACTTTGAGGCCACCGAGGCATCGTCATCGTCTTTGGGCAAGTGTTCGAGATGATCGAAGGCCTGGCTCCAGTCCGACTCGAGGCGTGAGATGCGGTTGAGGATGGGTGGGAGTTTTTCCGCGGCGGGATTTCCGGCGAGATGCGGCGTGGCGGCGTTGGCGCGCTGTTGGAACTCGACGAGCCGGTCTTCGCGACCGCTGGCGAGGTGGTGGATGGCGCGGAAGGTGGCGATGAGCAATTTGCGTAGGTCCGATTCCGAGACAAAGTCCCAGAACGGTTCGCGCAGGGCGGCCGGGTTGGCACCGCCTTCGAGATCGGCGCAATAGAGAAACTGCACCACAGCCTCGCGGATTTGGCGGGGACTAGGCATATCGTTTTTTGCCGTCGTTCATGAGCGGCATCGAGCGGTCGAGTTCGCGGAAGACATCGATCATCGATGCGGCGGCGCGTGCGGCTTCGCGGCCGCGATTGATTTGTGAGCCGATGCAGCGGGCGTAGGCTTGTTTTTCATCTTCGACCAAAAGGACCTCGTTGATGATCGGCCGCATGTGTGAGACGGCGAGTTGTTGGAGCGAGTCGGTGACCGAGCGCGCGACGAGGTCGGCGTGGGCGGTGGAGCCGCGGATGATCAGGCCGAGTGCGATGGTGCAGGCGGGCGGATTGCGCTCGAGCACGGAGGCGACCATCACGGGGATTTCAAATGCGCCAGGCACGCGGATCAAATCGACACGGGCTTGCGGGATGAGCTCTTCGATTTCCTTGAGGGTGTTGTCGACCAGCGCGTCGGTGAATTCCTCGTTGTATTTCGAGGCGATGATGCAGATCCGGACTTTTGATCCGATGATCCGCGGTTTGGGAGGCAACGCGTTGGACATGATGCGGGAATGGGTGAAGGTGTCGGGGAAGTCAATCGGACGCCGGATGGATGTCAATACAGGGGTTTGCCGCGGGTGAGGCTGATGGCGATGGCGAACTTTTGGCAAATTTCGCTGAGCCTTTGGTCGGCGCGTATTTGTTCGAGCGTCCATGGCAGACGGAAGCTCCAGTTGTGCGAGTTGGTGCTGCCGGGGGTGTTGATGCGTTCGTCGATGGTGAAAAGTTCGGTGATCATGACCGAGGCGTAGCGCGAGTTCGAGTCGAGCAGGGCCTTGATGAGTCGCAGGCGGATGCCTTCGGTGAAGGGTGGGCAGGGGCCGTGGGGCGGCATGGGGATCGAGGCAAACTCCGAGAGGATGCGCAGCGTGTTGTAGGCACCGTGGGCCTGCCAGCCTGAGTTGTCGTCGGGGTGTTCGTGATGGCGGCGCAGTGCGTGTTGGCATCCGCGCCAGATGCCGTTGACCGGATCGTGGTCGTGGGTCGAGTAGGTGGCGAAGGAATTTTCAGGAAAGCTGTTGCCGGGGGTGGGGTGGCCGAATTCGTTGCAATCCCAATGGGGGATGCGGAAGCCGGTGATGCCAAGGTCGTGGAGGTTGGGCCGCACATAGTCCGGCACCCAGCCGAGGTCTTCGGCAATGATTTCCGCGCCGTTAGCAGCATCGATAATAGCGCGTAGGCGCACATCGCCATCAGCGCGGTTGGCGGCTTTGTTTTCCATCGTGTCATCCGGGCGTAGAACCCAGTGCGGCAGCATGCCGTGGTTTTTTTCCGCGGCTTGTTCGTGGCTCAGTCCGATGAACTCTTGATTGCGCTCTGGTCGCCATGGAAATGCGTAGATGCGGTAGAAGCCGAGGACGTGATCGAGTCGAAACATGCGAAAGATTTCCGTATGCCTTCGAATGCGTCTTTTCCACCAGGCGAATCCGTTGGTCTGCATGTGATCCCAGCGGTAGAGCGGGATGCCCCAGTTTTGCCCCCACTGTTGAAAAAACGGATCGCTTTGCCCCATGCCTTCGGGCGGTGAACCACCGCACCAATCGAGATGGAAATCATCGCGATTAAAAAATACATCGCATGAATGCCAGCTCACTCCGATGGGCATGTCACCCATCAGTTTTACGCCTTTTTCATCCGCATGATTGCGCAGTGCACGCCATTGCCTGAAGCACAGCCACTGGGTGAAGGCGAAAAAATCCAAACGGTAGCCAACAGCTTCGGCATCGAGCTCGCGTCGTGATTCGATAAATGCGTGCGCTTTTTCGGGCGTGTTTGATGCCTCCGGCCAGTTGTCCCATGTGAGCGATTCGCCATGAATTTCCATCAAATAGCGGAACCGGCTGTAATCATCGATCCAATCCTGTTCGTCGGCCTTGAAGCGCGCGAACTCGTCATGCAATTCGGCAGCGGCACTTGTGAATTCCGCCCAGGCGAGTTCGAGCAGGTTGCGCTTTACACGGCGCACCGCCGGATAATCAACGCGTGCGGCCTGCCTGGTGACGCCGAGTTGTTCGCCTGCGCGTGTGAAATCGCCGCCGCGAAGCCATGAAATTTCGGATTCGTCGAGGGTCAGATAAATCGGATCAAGCGCGGTGGATGAGATCGCACTGTAAGGGCTTTCATCGATACCGTTTTCGTTGATTGGTAAAAGTTGGATGAAGCTGATGCCCGTCTCTGCGGCCCAATCGATCCACTGTCGCAAGGCTGCGGTATCACCGATGCCAAGATCATCTCTGCGGCGCATTGAAAAAACCGGTATGAGGATACCGGCCTGACGAATTCCAGTGTTTTGCACAAGACGAGCTTGGCATGGCTGGGCGCTGCGTAAATTGCGAATTCGTGGACATGACAGAGTCGGCACGCCCGTATGTCCCTACGCAATAGCGTATGGGTTTGGCGGATTCCATCTTTGACAGCGGCAGTTTGTTTTGAGATTTTGCGATTGGAAATAGATCGATCTGTTTCCTAACAAACCCACAAAAAACAAAAAATATGAGAACGAAACGATGGATTCCGATGATCGCGTTGCTGGCTATGGTTCCCGCTTGCAACAAGATCAACAAAAGCGCGAGCGAAAAGGTGGAGACAGGAGCGGGGCAGATTGCCGAGGGGGTGAAGGAGGCTGCATCAAATGTGGCTGAGGATGCCGCCAAAGCGAAAGAGACTGTTGCCTCCGAAGCTGAGAAGGCCGCGGAAAAAGTGAAGGCTACGGCGGAAAAAGCCGGGGCGGCCATGAAGGAAACGGCAGGCGAAGCATCCGATATGGCGGAGAAGGCCGCTGAAAAAGCCAAGGACGCTGCTGGTGAGGCCGCTGAAAAAGCCGCCGACAAGGCGGCGGAAGGTGTTGAAGAAATCAAGAAGGCCGTTGAGGGCGAACTTCCCAAATAAACTTGTAAAGTTTTTTGGTGATTGCGGTCCTTGCTCAGAAATTCTTCTGAGCAGGGATCGCCTTTTTAAGGTGGTTAAGGCGCTCGGAAAGCGCAGTCACCGTGAAGAAGCTCAGGCTGCATTGCGCAGCAGGGCTACCAGCACACCTTGGATGATCAGATCATTGATCGGGATGAGGTCCGGGTAATTTGAGTTTTCTGCACGGAGGAAGGGTTGACCTTTTTCCACGAGGTAACGTTTGAGAGTGGTTTCGCCATCGATGAGCGCGGCGACGATGTCGCCTTTGCGTGGTTCGCGTTGTTCGAGAATGACGGTATCACCGTGGCAGATATGGGCATCGATCATGGAATCGCCGCGGACTTTGAGAGCGAAGGTTTTTGCGTTGCGGTGGATGCCCAAGGCAGTGGCGTCGATGCTGATCGATCCTTCGCGTTCGGGCGTCACATCCTGTGCCATGCCGGCAGCGATGTTGCCGTAGACGGGGATGTCGCGGATTTCCCCGCGGTCGAGTTCATCGGGGAAGATCACCGCGCGGGCCTTGCCGGGTATGCGCTGAATCACGCCCTTGCGTTCGAGGGCACGGAGGTGGCTCATCGCCGCCGTTTGGCTCGCGAAGCCGAAATAGTGCTGGATTTCGCGCGTAGATGGCATCAGGCCGCTGCGACGCTGTGACATTTTCAGATATTCCAGAATGTCGTTTTGGCGACGGGTGAGATTGCTTTGCATGGTTTTTGAACAGTGTTCGAGGGAACAAAGCACGGCTTCGAGGCTGGATCAAGCAGGAATTTTTCATCAATATCACCCAGTCGAAACTCAAATGACGACCAAACGCGGCTTGCAACCATCGAAGGTATGACTACTTTCGCCATTTAATTGGTCCATGAAACTCATTTCTCTCTTCACCATCTTTGTTGGTCTCATTTCCGCCACGGCGCAGGAAAATCCTGTTTCGGCCAAGACACCGAATGCTCCTGCGCAGGAATTGATGCAGAATCAAAAGGATTTCCTGAACCTTTCCGAAGAAACCCGCAGGGAATTTCTCAAGCATCTTGCAGAAGCCAACAGGCTGTTCCAACAGAAACGAATTTTCGAAACACTTGAGCGTTTGGAAAAGGCGCAAGGCCTCTTCAAGGATAGTCCGGAAGTTTACAATCTCCGCGGCAGCTGTTTCGTTGAGATGCGTTCTTTCGACAGGGCAATCGAGGATTTCAGTAAGGCTCTTGAATTATCGAAGAATAACCCGAGCATCATGTTCAACGTTGCCGAGGTTTATTTTGTGACCAAGGAATGGCAGAAGGCGGTGGATATTTTCCAAGTTCTCCTCAAGGACATACCTGCTCAAAATGTGGCCTTAAGCCGTTTGATTGAATTTAAGATTTTGCTTTGCAAGAACAAGCTCGGCAAAAAAGACGAGGTGTTGATTCTCTCGGAGAAGTATGACTTTCTCGATGATTCTCCCTATTATTATTACTCCAAGGCGGCGCTTGAGTATGAAGCGAACAATCTGGTCAAGGCCGAGGAGTGGTTGGCGATGGCATCACGCATATTCAGAGATCCCAATCTTCTCGCGCCGTGGCAGGATACCCTTATCGAATACGGCTACATCAAAAGTTTTTATGGCAATGAGACCGAGGTCGAAGACCAATGACCTGGCGATTGGTGTTGTTTGCTTGAACTTGCCAAGCCTTTCTTCCCAGGCCTAGAATTGGCTTCGGAGTTGATGCGATACTGGTCCCGTGGTCCAATGGATAGGACGATGGCCTCCGAAGCCGTAGGTGCAGGTTCGATTCCTGCCGGGACCACCACTCAAAAAACCGCTGGAAACCTCTTGAAAACAAGGGATTTTTGAATTTCCTCCACCTTTCTTCATCGGTGGCGAGTTGCAAGAAATGGCACCAAATTGCCCCAAATCGAAACCATTTTGCGCTACTAGGCGCTACCATGATGCAACCTAGTTGCGTTAGTTTGAGAAATCCTTATTTTTATTGGGGTTTTTAAGGTAAAAAAACCTTTTCGAGAGGGTTTTTCGGCCTGTTCCCGCCTTGGCAACAAAAAACCCGCCCCGAATTTCTCCGAGGCGGGGAGTGGTGGCGCGTCACTTTAAATCCTTTGGCCTGGCTACTTTTCTTTTGTTGTAATTTTTTCCGATTTCTCGAAAACCTCATTCAATTCGTTCACAAACGGTTCTACGCGCATGAGAGCGTCTAAATCACGCCTGATTGGCGCACTCATAAATTCGTTGTTCAGCTGTTTTGAACTGGCCATTTCTTGTAGGTAAATTTCCATGAGCAAAGAAACCTGCTCATAAATATTCTTATCTGATTTGCCTGTTTGCCTCCCCACAAAGGATGCAACTCCCCAAAATTTATGTGACCTTTCTAGAAAATTTTGCGCAAGTTTCTTGCTCTCGTTGGGCTCACTACTCGAATTTTCATCTAATATTTTCGAAATGGCTAAAAAAGCGGCAGTCCCTCTAGCTGCAACATATGCTAATTCAGAAAGGTCGGGTTTTTCGCTCGACAAGATTTCTTCTATCGATGACCCGATATCCTTTAAAGAAAATTTCGAATCGTCTGCCGCAGCTTTCGCATCTTTAGGTTCAGTTTTTTTCCCCAACTCCTCAATGCTATCCTTTGCGTGTAGAAGCTCCGGACATGCCGACAAGAAAACGATTAGCAGCCAGTGCAGAATGGGTGGTGTAAAATCCATGCGAAACATCTACTAAAAAATATTACGCCCCGTAAACAAAAACCCGCCCAGAATTTCTCCGAGGCGGGCTTGCCATCCCCCAGCTAGGACGGCTGGACGAAAACGCATGCGGGCAGTGGAAAGTTTAGTCGTCGTAGGTGACGGCTGCGGTCGTCGGCTTGGCGATGCCTGCTGCTGCGTCCTTGGCGGAGAATGCTTCGGCGGCGAGTCGCTTCAAGTTGCCGCTGGGTCTGAAATCTTCATCGTCGAGGCCAAGGGTCTTTGCGTGCTTGCGTTCTGCTTGCTCTGCTTCGTCGAGACGGGCTTGAGCGGCACCGCTTGAAAACTAGGGGTTTTTGAAATTTTGAAGAAATGGTGGAGGCGAGGGGAGTCGAACCCCTGTCCGAGATGCCTTCAGCGATGGTATCTACATGTTTAGCAGGCGGTCTGTTGTTTCGGAGAGGCTGGGCCCGCTTGCGGCGTTGTCTTTCCTAGGAACCTGTTGGATCTCGACTCAAGCCCGGTGCCCCGGCTTTTGGCCCAGCCTTCTAAGTGTCGTCATCCCCCTCAGAAGGCGTCGGGGTTCTGACGTGGCCGTCAATTAAGCAGCCAGTGCGAGCTCGTTAGAGTCTGCATTTGTTTGTTTGAACGGCTTTTTTAGGAGGCCAGCCGATCAACCTCCACATGCAACCAGCGCATCGAACATCCCGTCGAAGCCGGGACGCCCCCTGACGCAGGGTCGGATTCAAGGTGCCACGGATCGGAAGGATGGCAAGGGGGAAGTTGGGGGGAGAAAGCAGAAAGTAGAATGCCCTGTGAGCTTCAGCGAACTTGGAAAATCAAGCGCAGCTCACTTGGCATGGACGGAACGAAGTGAAGTCAAAGCAGAAAGCGGAAGATGAAGAATCGACATGTTCAGTGACGATGCTTTCAGGGGACCTTTCGGAGAAGGGTTCCTGCCTTTCTGGTCTTCAATCGAGCTGGGCGTTCCAGTCGTTGAGTTTTTTGCCGATGTGTGGGGCAAGAGGTTTGATGATGCCGTTGTCGAGGCGGTAGATCCAGCTGTGGATGGAGATTTGTTGGCC
>CAZXHZ010000107.1:0-1648 GCA_964639755.1 uncultured Luteolibacter sp.
TTTCATCGCAACGCTCGGTCAACATGCAGGCGCCGGTCTGATCGCTGCCGCACTGCTGATCATTTATGTCTTCAATCGCGTGATGGGCAGCTCGGCGTTTTGGAAGGCATCGCTCGGCGAGGCTTACTCGCCAAACATCGCCCGCATCTGCAAAACATATCTTGAGCTGCTTGCATGCTACCTCATCTTCATCGGCGCACTCGGGCTTTCACTGACGCTTGCCCGCCGCCGGCAAGATTGATTTTCAGGTCATGTTTCACATCGTATTGGTTGAGCCAGAAATTCCGCACAACGCGGGCGCTGCAGGCAGGCTCGCGTTGGCGACAGGATCGACACTTCATTTGGTCAAGCCGCTGGGCTTTTCCCTCGAAGACAAGCATGTGCGACGCACCGGGCTCGATTACTGGCGCGAAGTCGAGCTTCGTGTGTGGGAGTCGTTTGATGAATTGAAAAAATCCGCCGATGCCGCTGCGGGCTTCTGGTTACTGAGCACCAAGGCCAGCGCAAATCCATGGCAAGCGAAGTTCAAGCCCGGCGACTATCTGGTCTTCGGCAGGGAAACGCGCGGCCTGCCCGCCGAGTGGGTCGCCGACGCCGGAGACCGCGCGCTTCGCATTCCGATGTCACCTGGCGGAACCCGCAGTCTCAACCTCTCGACCGCCGTCGCGATCATCCTCTACGAAGCCGTGCGCCAGCAGAACCCCGATTGGTGATGGAACCGTTCAAGGAACACTTTTCATTCGCCAAGGCCCGCAAGATCGCTTCAGAAATCCATCGCGTGAAGTCGGATTTCGAGATGAAAACCTTCACGCGCGGGCTTGAGAAAAAACTGGCGCCGCTCGAGTTGAAACAGCGCATGCAGGCGGTGGCCGATCATCTCGAAGCGGCATTGCCACTCGACACGCCCGCGCTTTTCGCAGTGCTGGTAAAGGCGCTTGCAGGCGAGGGCAAGCAAGGCCTGCGAGGATTCGCCGTGTGGCCGCTCACCGAGATCGTCGCGCGCAAAGGGCTCGGGCATTTTGCCGAATCCATGGACGCGCTGGCGCAAATGACCCAGCGCTTCACTGCCGAATTCGCCATCCGCCCTTTCATTCGGCATCACCGCGAAAAAACCATGCGGCAACTTCACCGCTGGTGCGACCACCCCAACGAACATGTGCGCCGCCTTGTGTCCGAAGGCAGTCGGCCATTTTTGCCATGGGGCGGCAATCTTCCCGAACTACTAGACTCACCGTACGAAACATTGGACCTGCTGGAAAAACTTCATCGCGACCCAAGCGACTATGTGCGGCTCTCCGTCGCCAATCACCTCAACGATTTCAGCAAGGGAAATGACAAGCTGGTGATCGACACCCTCAGCCGCTGGCGCAAGGCGGCACCGCATGATCCGAATCTGGAGAAACTTTCACGCCACGCCTGCCGCACGCTACTCAAGAACGGCCACCCTGCAGCACTCAGGCTGCACGGCTACGGGTCGGCCGAATCGCTCGCGATCGAATCTTTCCAACTGCAAGGAGCCTCCGTTCGTGTCGGCGAAAAAATCGGCTATCAAATCGTGATCCGCAACCACTCGCGCCAATCGCTGCGCGTGATGTTCGACTATGCCATCCACCACCGCAAAGCCAACGGCACCCTTGCGCCTAAGGTC
>CAZXHZ010000108.1:0-5977 GCA_964639755.1 uncultured Luteolibacter sp.
GTTCACCAAGCGTTCGCTTTCGCTGTCGAGTGCCGATGTGGCTTCATCGAGGAGCAGGATTCGCGGGTTCGCCAAAATCGCACGCGCGATGGCGATGCGCTGACGCTGCCCCCCAGAAAGTTTCACACCGCGCGGACCCACCATAGTTTCCATGCCTTCGGGCAGACGTTCGATAAACTCCGCCGCATTCGCCAATCGGCAGGCCTCATGAATCTCATCCTCAGTGGCGCAGGTTTTTCCATAGCCGACATTTTCTCGGATCGTGCCACCGAACAACAAGACCTCCTGCGGCACGATCGCCATCTGCGAGCGGATCACGCGCAGCGAAATTTCTCCCGCCTCACGACCATCAAAAAGAATCCTGCCACCCGCTGGGTCACCAAATCCAAGGATCAGCGAAAGCACTGTTGATTTCCCCGCACCGGATGGCCCGACCAAGGCGACTCGCTGACCCGGCTGCACGGCAAACGAAAGAACATCAAGCACGCGAGCCTCCGGCCTCGACGGATAGCGGAATGAAACCCGCTCAAATTCCACCGCGCCGCGCAAGACTGCTTGATCATCGCCATCCGCACGCTCGGGCTTGGCATCGAGCAATTCTCTCAAGCGCTCGGTCGCGCCCGATGTCTGCTGAAACTGCGAAACAATTTCCGGAAATGATCCGAGCGATGCGCCCACGAAGATCGAAAACAAAATGAATGATGCGAAATTTGTCCAAGTGATCTGCTGGGTCGCCAGCATCCGCGCACCCTGCCATATCACCATCGAGATCGTTCCAAACAGGGCAAAGATGATGAACGCCAAAAATGCCGCGCGGCTGCGCGCACCACGTGAGGCAACATCGAAAAACCTTTCGAGCGCCGAACCGTAACGCCGCGATTCAAAGTCCTCGTTTGCGAACGCCTTCACATCAGCCACGCCCTGCACGGTTTCCTCAATCACCGTCCCAGCCTCAGCCAGCGAGTCTTGAGCGGACTTGGAATACGCCCGCACTTTCTTCCCGAAAAACGCCACCGCCAGCACCACCACCGGCACGCTCGAAAGCATGATCAACGAAAGTTTCCACGATGAGATGAAAATGAAAATCAGGCCACCGACAAGAATCACGCTCTGCCTCACCGCCTGCGGCACGGTGTTGAGCAACGTGTCGCGCACCATCCCGAGGTCGGAAGAAATCCGATTGCTCAAGGCACCCGCGCGTTGTTCGTGAAAGTACGACATCGGTAAGCGCAGCAGATGTCTATAAAGATCCGATCGCAGGTTGTTCAGTGCCGATTCACCCGAGCGGATGAATCCCTGCACGCGAAAAAATGCCACCACCGCCTGCAAACCCAGCACCGCCAACAACTCAAGCACGATGCGGTTCGAACGCTCAAGAATCAGCGCTGGATTCACCGAGCGCTTCAAGGCATCTGATGGACTCCCCACAAGTTCCTTGAGAAAATACGGAAACGCCAAGGACAGCAGCGCCGTCAGAAACAAGGCCAACAACGATGGCAAAAAAACCTTCTTTTCCCGCATCAGGTAGCCAAGAATCCATCGGTTCGACGAGATGGATGGCTTACGGGGGGAATCGGACATGGCCGAGTGTGGGACGATCAACGGACTCTCGTCAATGACTCAAGACCCGCACTTGGTACACTCATTAATTTGCGAAAGCCGGCTCCGCCATCACCAGCAAAGAAAGCCAACAGCATCAGAAATAGCAACTGCTTGCCAATATCTTGGAAATACCTTGACGGCTCGGCTCATCGACCAATATTTTTTGCCCATCGTGATGGGCATTTTTCTCAAGGCCTTCGTGGTTATCTGCTTGCTGGTCAGCATACAGAGCCGACACTTTATTGCCGACCCATGCGATGTCATGGCTACCAAGCACGACAATGATCATGGCTATGACTATCGTTATGATTGCGATCACCGGGGTCCATTCGATTCGCATGACAATCAATGCCCGACGGATCACCACCATCATCACGGCGCCGATTGCTTCTGCTCCGGCATGCCACTGATCGATCAAAGAGACAATTCGATCGGATTGTTTACGCCATGCTTCAGTTTCTCGCGCCTGCGCGATGAACGGGAAATCATTCCAGATGGCCCTTCTTTGAGTGAAGACAAACCGCCCTTGATCTGAGCGGCCACTCGCGATCCATCGTGCCCACAATGCACGGATTTTCCACGGGCCCGCGTTTCGGGCCGTCTCGATTGCCCCATTTTTTCGTTCGGCTACTTGCCTGGATTTATCACCACTCTTCAGATCCATGTTTCATTCCAAATTTTATCTCTTTCTGTTTCTTGCCGCACTTGGCCTTCCCGCGCACGCGCAACATACGATAAGCGTGACGCTGTCCACGGTCGGCGAACTCGTGCGAACTCAAAACCCCGAGCTCGCCGCCGCACGCCTGCGCATTCAGGAGGCCGCTTCGCGCGCCAAACAATCCGGCCGCTTGGCCAATCCGAATTTTGAAACAGCCTTCGAAAACAATCCATCATTTCGCGAACGAAAAATCGAGCTGGGATTCTCCCAACGTTTCCCAATCACCAACCGCCTAAGCCTCGAAAAAAAACTCTCCGCCATCGAAGTGCAATCGGCCGAAGCGGAAGTGCGCGAAATTGAACGGCAAATGACCACCGAGGCGCGAGAAATCACCGTGAAATTGCTGGCTACCCGCCAGCGCCAAAATCTTCTGCGCACCCAAACCACCCTCATGGAGCGGTTTGCGAGCACCCTCGCTGGTAGCGCGCAAAAAGGCGAGGCTTCGCCACTCGATGCCAGCCAGGCAAAACTCAACACCGCATCCCTCGAAATCCAAATTCGCCAACTTGATGTCGAGAAAAATGCCTATATCAGCAATCTAAAGACACTGCTCGGCATGTTACCCGGCGAAGTTCTGCAAGTCAGTGGCATGCTGCCCGAATCAAAAATCACAAGCCTAAGCGCTCACTCTACAAAGCGCCACGACCTCCAAAAAGCCGAACTCGCATTGCAAGCCGCTTCACAAGGCATCGCACTCGAACAAAGCCGCCGCTACGATGACATCGAAGGCGGACTTTTCGCATCCAGCGATCGCAGTGAAGACGCTCCGATTGGATATGACACCGAAACGATGATCGGTCTACGCTTGAAAATTCCCCTACCACTTTGGAACCAAAACAAGGACAGCGTCGAAGAAGCAAAAATCCGCAAAACACGAATGGAACATGAAGTGGCTGCGCTCGCCCGCAAGATCAACCTCGACGCCGAGGCCGCTGTGGCCGACATGAAACAATGGGCCTCACTGGCTCGAGAAATCAAAAACAACCTCCTACCGCTCGCCGTGCAGCAAGTTCAAAACGCTGAGGCCGCATATCGCAGCGGACAAGGCGAAATCCAAATCCTTCTCCAGTCGCAGGACAAACATCTCGAACTCGCCACATCGTACATCAACGCGATGACCGAATTCCACCTCGCTCACATTCGCCACGACTCGGCATTTGCCAAACCATGATCCATCCCACCATGAAAATCATTTTCCCACTCAACCTCACGCTTGCCCTGCAGTTGGCATGCGCCGCCAATGCCGCACCAAGAAATGAAACGACCATCGTGCTCGATGAAAACGCCGTGAAAAACCTCGGCATCGAAACCGTCGAAGCGGAGGAACATGCCTTTGATCGCATGATCTTCGCACTCGGTGAAGTCGATCACACCTGCGAAAGTCACTCGGTCCTCTCCAGTCGCGCCGCCGGAAGAATAAGCGAAAATATTTTTCACAAGGGGGAATTTGTCACGAAAGGCGAAGTGATCGCCCGCGTCGAAAGCCGGCAAGCCGGCAACCCACCACCCGTGATCGAACTGAAGGCTCCCGCCAGCGGACTCATCACCGAATCGCAAGCACATCTAGGCGCACCCGTGGAACCTGATGCAGCACTCATGGAAATCCTCGACCTCAGCACGGTTTGGATCATCGCAAAAATCCCGCAAAACAATACCTCAATCCTCAACGAAGGGCTCACCGCAAAAATCCGCGTGCCCGCCATCGGCAACAGGGAACTCACCGCGAAATTTCTCCGTCTCGGCATCGGCGCCGACGCGCAAAAGGGAACCATCGACGCCGTTTTCGCGCTGCCCAATCCCGGCAACCAATTGCGACCCGGCATGCGTGCAGAACTCTCACTCGTCGCGTCCCAACGCAACGGCGTGCTCAGCATTCCGCGCGAGGCGCTCCAAGGCGACCGCTCAAACCGCTTCGTTTTTATCAAGGATTACGAAATCGCCAATTCTTTCGTCCGTGTGCCGGTGATCATCGGTGATCAAAACCACGAACGCGTGGAAATCAGTTCGGGCCTCTATCCCGGCGACGAAGTGGTGACACATGGCGCCTACGCACTCTCATATGCGGGCAAGGGAAGCGTCTCGCTCAAGGAAGCGCTCGATGCCGCTCACGGCCATCCGCACAACGAAGACGGCACGGAAATGACCAAGGAACAGATCACCGCTGCTCAAGACACAGCTACTCACAGCAATACTCACTCAAACAGCCCACTCGTCACCCTCCTTTCAATCACGTGCACTCTGCTCTTCATCGCAGTAATTGCCATGGCCTTCATCATCCGCACCCGCCTGAAAGCCTGATCCCATGCTCGACTACCTCATTAGATTTTCACTCAAGCACCGAGCGCTGATCATCACCGCAGCGCTGCTGCTTATTTTGCTCGGAGCACGCACCGGCATGACGCTTCCCGTTGAGGTCTTGCCCGACATGACCAAGCCCACTGTCACAGTCCTGACCGAATCCCCAGGCCTCGCGCCCGAGGAAGTTGAAACCCTAGTCACGCGTCCGCTGGAAAATGCTCTGCTCGGCATCGGCGGGCTCGACCGCCTGCGCTCAAATTCCGATGTTGGACTCTCCTTGGTATTCGTCGAGTTCGCTTGGGGCACAGACATTTACAAAGCCCGCCAACTCGTTCAGGAGCGACTGCAATCCGTACAACTGCCGAAATCAACCCACTCTGGCATGACGCCGGTTTCATCGCTGATGGGAGAAATTCTGCTCGTCGGCCTGCGCGATAAAAGCGCGTCGATGGCACCAATGGATCTGCGCACGCTTGCCGATCGCACGATCGCGCGCCGACTGCAAAGCATCCCCGGTGTCGCCGAAGTGCTCGCCATCGGCGGCGGCGTGAAACAATTGCGTGTCGAGCCAGATCCGATCCGCCTCCGCGCCGAAGGCATCACGCTGGAGGAACTCGAAAACGCGATCTCGCTTTCCGCTGGCACCTCAACCAGCGGTTACCTTCAAGCCGGACCGCGCGAAATCATGGTGCGAAATCTCGCGATGACCGCCGATCCTCTCGAAATCGCCGCATCGGTCATCAAACGCAGCGGCGACCGCATCATCAGCATCGGCGATGTCGCAAAGGTTAGCTTTGGCGTCGCACCGATGCGCGGCGATGCGGCCATCGCCTTCGCAGGCGAAACCGGTGAATCCGCCGGCGTCATTCTCAGCATCGACAAGGCTCCAGGCTTCGACACACTCAAACTTACTGCCACCATCGAAAAAGCACTGGACGAATTGCGCCCCGCCTTGCCTCAAGGGGTCGAAGCAAGCGTGCTTTTCCGACAAGGCGACTTCATCGAAAACGCAATCGGCAACCTCAAGGAAGCGATCCGCGACGGAGCCATCATGGTCAGCATCGTGCTCGTACTTTTCTTGCTGAACCTACGCACGACATTCATCACCCTCACCGCCATCCCGCTTTCATTTGCGATCACGCTCATCACATTCAACCTGTTTGGTACCGGAGTGAACAGCATGACCCTCGGCGGAATCGCGGTGGCAATCGGCATGGTCGTCGATGATGCGATCGTCGATGTCGAAAATGTCTTCCGCCGCCTGCGCGAAAATGCCGCATCGCCACAACCGAAACCGCGGCTCGAAGTCATCGCCGCCGCATCGAGCGAAGTCCGCTCCAGTATCCTCTACGCGACCAT
>CAZXHZ010000109.1:0-8479 GCA_964639755.1 uncultured Luteolibacter sp.
GTGACGAAGTCGCTGAGCTGGGGCGCGTAGAGCGGGAGGGCGTGATGCCCTTCGCCGCCACCTGCCCAGACGGTGCCGAAGCAGGACAGCCAAGCGGCCAGGGAAACGATGAGTTTGCGTCGAAACATGCCGGAATTGCCCATAGAAAAGGGCGCGCGGTCTTTATGAATTGCCACAGGGATCCGCAAGTCATTTTCCGTAAAATTTGGACAAAATCATCCGCTTGGTGATTTGCCTTACCATTGCCGGGACGCATTGCCCACGACTTGATCCACGGTCGAGGCTGCATGCTGCAAATATTGTAGCTTTAATAGATACTTTTTGGTTGGGCTTACTACGAAGCGGAGTTAAGGTCAAGCTCGCGTTTGCCGCCTTACGTGAAAAAATCCCTAGAAATCAAAGGGTTTTTCTCTTGCCAAGGACGCTCCGCTGCGGCCATGAATCGCGTTGCCATGAACAAAGCCGAACTCATTGAATCCATCCAAGCCGCACTCGGAAACGACGCTACCAAGCGTTCCGCCGAAGAAGCTCTCGAAGCCGTTCTCTCCTCCATCGAAAAAGGTGTGAAGAAGGACAAGAAGGTCCAAATCATCGGATTCGGAACCTTTGAGGCGAAAGAGCGCGCCGCGCGCGAAGGCATCAACCCGAAGACCGGAGAAAAGATCCAGATCGCCAAGTCCAAGACTGTTGGCTTCAAGGCCTCTTCCCGTCTTAAAGAATCGCTGTGAACGGGGCTTGAGTGATCAAAGCCTGAACACAACAACCCATCAAAAACCCCGGCCGTGATGGTCGGGGTTTTTTCTTGTCAAAGCCCGCGTCCGGCGCGGCACTGATCCCCGCATCCATTCATGAAACCTCGCATCACATTGGCCGAAACCGCGTTGCCTCAAGGTGGCGTTCTGACCCTTCAGGAACACGATGGCAGAAAATCTTTGCTCATCCACGGTCAGCAGATTTGCGGGCCGGCGACGCGTGAGGTGGAGCAGGAAATGGCGAGGCTGGCCTGTGCGCCATTCCGCCCGGCGCGCCAGCCAAAGATCTGGTTTGCCGGGCTTGGCCTGGGTCATGCGCTCGCCGCCGCATCAAGCGAGCTCAAGCAGAAGCGTGGGGGGCTGATCGTTGCCGAGCCGCTGGCGGTGATGGCCGATTGGCATCGCGCTTATCTTCCGGAAAGCCCTTTGAACCAAGATTCGCGTGTGGTGCTTGAGTCGGATTGCGGGCCAGCGGGGCTGTTGCGTCATGCGGGCATGCTGCATGCGATTTTGCTACATCTTGATGCCGCGCCGACGACTCCCGAGAACCGCCCGTGGATAGATGACCGTCGCTGGCTTGCCGCCGCGTATGAGGCCTTGCAGCAGGGAGGCTTGTTGGCGATCGCCGGTTCGCGGCGGACGCCAAACCTCGGTCGCCGTTTGCAGCGTTGCGGTTTTGAGGTTGCCGAATATTCGGTGCCGATCGCGGCAGGCGCGAAGAAGCCGCGCTTTGCGCCGATCTGGTTGGCGCGCAAAGGCCGCGCGGCGGGTTGATTCGAGAGGTTGTTTCATGTTTGATGCATTCACACACATGCGCATTCATTCGCTATTCATTGGTTTTTGCGGATCCGCCGCGCTTGCTTGCGCGGCTGAGCTCACGATCGAGCCGCAGCCGTTCACAGTGGAAAAAACTTTCAACGCATTGGTGATGTCGGGCGAAGCGGAGATCGGCGTCTGCATTGAGCCGAAAGCATGGAATGAATTTCGCATTGAGGAAATTGCCGCGCATGGCAAGCGCGTTGCCAAGGGCGATGTTTTGATCCGCTTCGAAGCCGAGGAGATTGACCGAAAGCTGGCGGATTTGCGGTGTGAGATTGCGACCGGCAAAATTGCCTTGGATCAGGCAACGCAGGAGTTGGCGCAATTGCAAGAGACCGCGACCCACCGCATCGAGGCGTTGCAGCGGGCGGCGCGCATTGCCACCGAGGAAAACGATTATTTTCAAAAGATTCGCCGCAAGGCTCAGATCGAAACCGCCGATCAGCAACTTGAGCGCAAGAAACAGGCGCTGGCCAATGAGCAGGAAGAGCTCAAGCAGCTCAAGAAGATGTACGAAGCCGATGATCTCACTGAGAATACCGAGGAAATTATTCTCACGCGCCAGAAAGATGCGGTGGCCGCGGCGGAGCACTCTTTGCGCATGGAGCAGCTTGATCACAAGCGCACGCTCGAGGTTCTTTTGCCGCGCGAAGAGGCGGCGCTTGCCAATGGTCGCCGTGATGCTGAGGTGCAGCTGCGTTACGCCAACACCGAGATTCCACGATCCATTGAAATGAAGAAAGCGGCGCTCGAAACGCTCAAGATCAATAACGCGCGCGCACTTGAATCATTGGCCGACTTGGGGCATGACCGCGCGCTTTTTGAGATCAAGGCCAAGTCTGACGGATGGTTTTACCACGGCGCGATCGAGAACGGCCGCTGGTTGCGCGGGGAATCAAAGTCACTCGTGAAGCATGGCAAGCCACCGCTAAATCAGGCAATTGCCACGCTGATCCCGGCGAACTCGAATCGCACGCTGACCGCGTATCTCGACGAGCAGACTGCTGGAGCCTTGCCCTTGGAATTTATCGGCGTCGCGATACCGCCCGGTCGTGAGGACCTTGAGATCCCCTTGAGTCTTGCAAAGCTTTCGAGCATTCCTGGAAGCGAGGGAACCATGCGCGTTGATCTCACGCCAAAGTGGCCGGAAAAATTCCAAGCGATTGTCGGCACGACCATGATGGTGCGCGTGATCTGCCATCACCGCGACGCCGCGCTCGTCGTTCCGCGCAAGGCGCTTGAGCGCGATCCGCGAGGCTGGACGGTGGCGGTTAAACTTGCCGATGGGAAAAGCCAGCGCCGCGTCGTGCGATGCGGCAAAATGAACGCTGATGAGGTCGAGATCCTTTCCGGCCTCGAGGCCGGCCAAGTCATTCTCGTGCCGTAGATTTTCCATTCGTCACGCACTCATGATGCATCTTGCCGGATCGAAACGACACGGGTTCATGCGAGTGACAACTATGATCATGGCCTCGGCGGGCGTGATGTTTGGCAATGAAACTCCGACGGCGGAACAGATCGATGCGGCGCTGCGACGAGGCGTGGATTTTCTGATCCAGCATCAAAATGCAAATGGCTCGTGGGGTGGGCCGACTCGCACAAAAGCATTGAACATTTACGCACCGTTGCCGGGGGCGCACCATGCTTTTCGTGCGGGCGCCAGCGGGCTTGCCTTGTCGGGGCTCATCGATGCCTGTGACACACGCCCTGAAGCAAAAGCCGCGATCGACAAGGCCGCCGCTTGGATGACTGCGGAGCTCCCCAATCTGCGCCGCGCCGATCCCAGCACGACCTACAATGTCTGGGGTCACGCCTATGGTCTGCGCGCGCTCAGCAGGCTCCATCGCATTGAGACCGAGCCATCGCGCAAGGTGCATTGGGCGCGTCTTGCCCAAGAGCAGGTGGATCTCGCCAACCGCTATGAGGAAGTCAATGGTGGTTGGGGTTATCTTGACGTATTCGACGAGCTCGCAACGCAAAAACCGTCGGGCATTCCGACTTCATTCACAACAGCGACTTTGTTGCTGGCGATGGATGAAGCACACCGCGAAATGGCGGTGAAAATTTCCGAGCCGATAAGCCGTCACGCTCTCGAATCGATACGGATTCAGCGCACGCCGGATTTTTCGTACACTTATTCGTTTCAGCACCGAATGCGTCCGCGCATTGACATCAATCTTCCGGCCGGATCGCTGGCGCGTTCACAAGCCTGCAATGCCTGTCTGCGGGTGCATGGTGATACTGCGGTGAACGATGAGGTCATCCACACATGGGCCAAACGCTTTCTCGATCGTGAGGGTTTTCTCTCCATTGGCCGCAAGCGGCCGGTGCCGCACGAGACCCACTTTCGCATCTCGGGTTATTTCTATTATTACGGAATTTATTACTTCACCGAATCGGTGCGACTTCTGCCAAAATCTTCGCAGGTTGAATACGCGCGACGCCTCGCCGCACTTCTGATTGCGCGGCAGGAAAAGGACGGCTCATGGTGGGATTATCCGCTTTATGGTTATCATCAGCCATACGGCACCGGTTATGCTTTGATGGCATTGTCGTGGTGTCGTGACGCGATCGCGGAATGAAGCGTTCGGATTGAACGAATCGCGGGGACATCGGTCGAAGTTTTTGAAGATCGGAATTTCGGTCTTCAAGTAAGGGTGAACAGCAGTTGGCAATTTCATGTCCGTGACGGATTGAGCCGCCTATGAGATGAAATTGTACAGCATGGCCGTCGGGGTTGGGTGCCCCGGCGGCCTCACGCCACCGCGGAGGGAAGGCATGTGTTTCAAATTTCCAGCGAAGGGCAAAAATGCCCGCTTTTGAACTTCCTCTTTTTTCAATACTCGCGCTCGAGCATGTAAGAGGCGATTTCTTGGAGCCTTGAGGCTTTTTTGCCAAGCGGTTTGAGGGCTTCCATGGCGGACTTGGTGAGCTTGGCCGCTTCTTTGCGCGATGCGTTGAGTCCGATGACTGACGGGTAGGTGGTTTTTTCGACAGCCTGATCCTTGCCGGCGGTTTTGCCGAGGACTTCGGTGCTTTGGGTGACATCGAGGACGTCGTCGATCACTTGAAACGCGAGGCCGAGGTGATAGCCGAAGCTGGTGAGCGCGGCGAGTTGGGCGGGGCTTGCGTTGGCGGTCATCGCGCCGAGGCGCAGCGAGGTTGTCAGTAGGGCAGCGGTCTTCGCTTCGTGGATGCGAACGAGTTCGCGCTTGCCGAGTTTTTTGGATTCGCCTTCGAGGTCCATCACCTGACCGCCGATGAGCTGCTTGCTGCCGCCACAGCGTGCGAGCTCGGCGACATATTCGCGTGCACCGTAGCGTTTCGTCGCGGGTGTTTGGGTGAGCACGATGAAGGCTTCGGTGAGCAAGGCATCGCCGCAAAGCACGGCCATGCCTTCGCCATAGACTTTGTGGCAGGTCGGGCGACCACGGCGCAGGTCATCATCATCCATCGCTGGCAGGTCATCGTGGACGAGCGAGTAAGTATGCATCAGCTCGACCGCGCAGGCGGGCGCGAGGGCTTTGGAAATTTTTCCACCGCAGGCTTCGGCGGCGGCGAGACAAAGCACCGGTCGCAGGCGTTTGCCGCCAGCAAATACCGCGTAGCGCATGGCTTCGTGGATCGTTGCCGGGCGCTCCTTCGCCTTCGGCAGGAATTGATCCATCGCCGCATCGACTTTTGCCGCACGGGCCGCGAGATAGGTTTTGAGACTCATGACCGAAGATGGTGGATCGTGGATTGGTGGTGATAATCTTCGACGGTGCGAACGCCTCGATTTTCTTCAGAGGATTTCCGCAATTTGCACGGCATTGAGTGCGGCGCCTTTGCGGACTTGGTCGCCGACGACCCAGAGGTCGAGGGCATTGTCGCAAACGATGTTTTTGCGGATGCGGCCAACGAGGCAATCGTCCTTGCCGGTTGTGTCGAGCGGCACGGGGAAGAGCTTGTTCGCTGGATCGTCGACCACCTTGATGCCGGGCTTGCCGGCGAAGGCGGCGCGTGCGGCTTGCACATCGACCGGGCGCTTGAAATTTGCGGTGATCGAAACCGAGTGTGAGCGGTAGACCGGCACTCGCACGCAGGTGCAGGAAACTTTGAGTTCTGGAAGATCCATGATCTTGCGGCCCTCGTGCAGCATTTTGAGCTCTTCCTTCGTGTAGCCGCTGTCGGTGAAGACATCGACTTGCGGAATTACATTGAAGGCGATTTGGCGCGGATAAACCTTTGGGGTGAATGGTTGGTCGTTTGCGATTGCTTTCACTTGCTCTTCAAGCTCGGCGATCCCCTGGGCGCCGGAGCCAGACACCGCTTGGTAGCTCGAAGCAATGATCGACTTGAGCCCGAAGGCTTCGTGCAGCGGCGCGAGTGCCATCAGCGAAATGATCGTCGTGCAGTTCGGATTGGCGATGATGTTGCGCGGGCGGTTTTTGGCGGCGCTGGGATTGATCTCAGGAACCACGAGCGGAACATCCGGGTCCATGCGGAAGGCCGACGAGTTGTCGATCACCACCGCGCCAGCGGCTGCGGCAGAGGGTCCGAACTCTTTCGAAATTCCGCCGCCTGCGCTGAAGAGCGCGATGTCGACATCGTTGAATGATTCGTGGGTGAGTTCCTCAACGACGATTTCCTTACCGCGGAAGTTCATGCGTTTGCCCGCCGAGCGTGCCGACGCCAGAAGTTTGAGTCCGCTCAGCGGAAAATTCCGCTGTTCGAGACACAGGAGCATTTCAACGCCGACGGCACCCGTCGCGCCCACGATTGCCACATGAGGAGGATTCATTGCTTTGGCCGGCGGATTGAGCCGGGCCGCGGAGCATAACAAGTCCGCACCTCATGGCAAACGATTCGTGAGGCCTAGTGGCCGGATCACTTTTTGGCTGGCGCCTCCTTTTCGGCGGCTTCGGCTTTGCCGGATTTCACCTCGATCGACGAAGCCATCATTGTGTAATAAACCGTGACTTTGTCGCCAATCTTGGGAGTGCCATTGGTTTTGGTTTGTGCGGTCCGGGCGATTTCCCATTTTTCCTTGTCCTTTTGGACAATGATTTTTGAGTCGGTCACCTCCAACACCGGGCCGGTGACTTGGTAGGTGTTGCCGGCGAAGGCGGCGGATCCGATGGCGAACGAGGCGAGCGCGATGAGGGTTTGTTTCATGGTAATGATGCTTTGTTTAAGCATTGCAAAACTATCAGATTCTGAAGAAAGCGAAAGCAAATTTCGTCAATTCAATACTGCTGGACGAAGAGCGAGTAGTTATCGGCATTGCGAACGCGCTTGGAAATATCGACAGGCATGTTTTTTTCGCCGATCAGATAGTTGAACCGCGGAACCTGCTCGCCATGGCTGTTGCGATAATACGATTGCTCGATATAACCGTAATCACCCGTGGCTGCCGCGTTATGACTGAGCTCGTGGGCGATCAAGCCCTTGGTCAGAAATGCACCATTGATTTGGGAGCGGTTGAGGTGGATGACGGCTTCTCCGCTGCGATTTGTGAATGCGGCCATGGAGAAATTGCCAGTGAGATTTGTCGGGACTCCTGAAAAAAGGCGGATCGCATACTTTTGTTTGCTGATTTTTTCATCCATCATGCGAATCCGTTCAAGCACCGCCAGACGGCACGCGTTGTCGTTGGCGCCGAAGATTGTCATCAGGTTTTGATGGGCTTCCGCATCGTTTGCCTCAAGGCTTTGTCTTGCGTGAGCCAATGAGTTGAGCAAATCGCGCCAAACCTCACGGGTTGTTTCTTCCTCCTGTTTGTTGGCATCCAGGATCACCGGATAGATTCCTTTTGATGCATATGAGGGATGGTTGGCATTCGGATGGCGGCAAGCATTTGAAACAAAGACCAGCGATGCCAAAGATATCCGAAAAAACGGGAGGCGATGGAACATGTCAAAACATGTTCCCGCCATTGGTCCGCCCTACCATAGATTGTTGAAGGGTATTGCGGGTTATTCCCGTAATTGCAGGGATGGTCAGAATGTGCGGATGGCCATCAAGCCGAATGGGCCGCACAAGTTTGCATGGCGTAGCTCATGCGTGATACTCTTGAATGCTTTGCACCGTGAGTTCCTTTTCCTTGAGCGAGCGGATCGCCTTCACCGAGGCTTCGGCGGCGGCGAGGTTGGTAGCGTGGGAAATTTTCTGCGCGATGGCGGTGGCGCGGATCTGAACTTCGTCGGCGCGGGCTTCATGGCCGCTCGGCGTGTTGATGACGAAGTGGATCTCGCGGTTTTTCATCATGTCGATTACATTCGGTCGCGCTTGCTCTGCGAGCTTGAAGAGGCGGTTTGATGGGATGCCTTCGTCGCTGAGGCGGGCGTGTGTGCCGCCCGTCGAGTAGATGGAGAAACCGAGTGCGGCGAGGTCGCGAGCGACGGCAACAGCACGGTCCTTATCGCGATCAGAGACCGAGAGGAAGACATTGCCGGAGGTCGGCAGCGGGTTGAAGGCGGAGATCTGCGACTTTGCGTAGGCCATGCCCCAATCGCGGTCGATGCCCATCACCTCGCCGGTTGATTTCATTTCAGGGCCGAGCACGATATCGATGCCGGGGAAGCGGTTCCATGGGAAGACCGCTTCCTTCACCGAGAAATGCGGAGGAACGATCGTTTCGGTGTAGCCGAGATCCTTGAGCTTGTGGCCGAGCATCACCTTGGCGGCGAGTTTTGCGAGCGACACGCCGGTGGCTTTTGAAACGAATGGCACGGTACGCGAGGCACGGGGGTTTACCTCAATGACATAAAGTTGTTCGTCCTTCACGGCGAACTGGATGTTCATCAGGCCGATGACCTTCAGCTCGCGCGCGAGGTCCTTCGCGGCGCGGACGATTTCCGCTTTGATGGAATCGCTGAGCGAAAACGAGGGAATCACGCAGGCCGAGTCGCCCGAGTGGATGCCGG
>CAZXHZ010000110.1:0-14082 GCA_964639755.1 uncultured Luteolibacter sp.
TGATAGGTTCATCGAGCACAAGTTCCCCACTTTCCTTGGACAGCTCTTGTGCACGCTTCTTGGCCTTCGGATAGCGAAACAGACCAATGAACGAGCCCTTCAATTCGGCACTGATCAATTCATGAGGAATCTCGACGGGCCTGAACTTCGATTGCAACCAACGCCGCAAGTTCCACTCGCGCATCCACCAGCATGCGAGCTTTGCAAGTCCGCGTCGTTCTTCGGGAAACTCGATGGCATTTCGAACCAGATGCGAATAAAAGCCGATGCCATTGTTCGCAATCTGCGTGTGAAGATGCTCGAAATCCCGACGGTGCCGGTGTCGCACCATGGCCGCAGGCTCATACACCAGCGTATGACCGAATTTCAGCACTCGGAAAAACATGTCGAGATCACCACCGCCATTCGTGACGGTGCCGACATCAAGCGCCGGATCAAACATGCCGATCTGGCTAAAAACCGAGCGCCGGTAAGCCATGTTTGCCCCTGTTCCGAACTTGCCTGATCCCGCATGCAACATCGCCAATTTCACGCGCTCGCGATCACTTGGCCGATACCACTTTCGAACAAAACCCCTGCCAAAACCGCCGTATTTCTCAAAAAGCAGCTGCGGCTCAGCCTCAAGTTCGTATGGCACCACCAACCCGGTCACCGCCATGACATCTTCATTCCGCGCAAAGATCCGCACGATGGCTTCCGACCATCCTTCATCGACCACGACATCATCATCCGTGTAAGCGACAATGTCTCCCTTCGCCGAAGCAATCGCACGGTTGCGCGCCCAATCAAGCCCCGGCGTCGGCTGAAGGATGTAAGTGACTTCAGGAAACGAATTTTCGATCAATTCCTGCGTCACCTGGGTTTTCGGCGCGTTATCGATGACCAAAATCTCCAAGGGCGCGCTCGAAAGTTTTCGCAGGGCATTGAGGCAAATCGCGAGCTGCTCCGGCCGGTCTCGCGTGCAAACAGCAACCGAAAGACTTGGCAATGAGGACATCGGCGGACGATGAAGCTTCACGAATTTTTCGATGTTCCATGCATCATTCGAAATGGGATTTTCCAACGCCAGATGAAGAAGATGGTGGATCAGCTTGGTGGCACATTGCTCCATGAGCGCCGCCACAATTTCCGAGGCCCGACAATGATCTCCTCTCACCGAAACGGTGATGATGTCGATCGGCTGACCTCGCCAGCGCACGATGAGTCGGAGAAACGAGTAACTGGCCAATCCGTCGATGTCCGAAATAGGACTGGATATCTCAAGGTCGGCAACTTTGATGGGGCGATGCATGGTTGATGAAATTTCGATACGCTTCGAATGATTGCCTTCAAAAAGCAACGACCGCCGCCCATCTTCGTTCCTGAATTTTTTCGAGCAGCGAAATGCTTGAGGCGATCGCATCCTCGCCCTCGCTCGTCTCCGAAATGCCCTGCATGCGTCGAAGTGGCGCTTTGCGCTTGCCTGCGGCCAACCAGATGAGGCTCTTGGTGGTCAATTCATACAGGCGATGATTCAGGATCAAAAGCGGGTCCGATGAAATCGCACGCATCGCGGAACGAATGCACGAGCGGTAATCGCAAGCGTCGTAACTTTTGGAAACAAGATAGCTTTGAAAATGCCCTTCCGCCCAACGGAAGAGCGAGGCCGGAAGATCATGATTTCTCGATCGAGCCTGATCCATAACCACCTGATACGAAATGGCCATCGAAGGGACCTGCGAGCTCATGCATGCGTCGCTTTGACGATAGCCCACAAGAACTTCATCCACAAATCCGACCTCCCAGCGTTCCGCGATTCGGATCGATAGATCCCAATCTTCGCATCCTTGCGCTCCGGCTTGCTCATCACGGGTAAGATAAGGACCGACCTGCTCGATCGCATGAGCCCGAAACAGGGGCACGCTCGCATTGCCGATGAAATTTCTGAATATGATCGCTGACCTCGCATCCCCCTCAATCGTGGAGGATGATTTGTATCCAAGTTCCGCGCCATCCTCGTCGATCCATTGATGCCAGCAGTAAATCAACGCCGTACGCTCGCCCCGCTCTTTCATTCGCCGTACTTGCCTCTCGAGTTTTTTCGGGCCCCAAACATCGTCCGCATCCAAAGGCGCGATATACTTGCCGCGCGAGCAGCGGATGCCTGTGTTGCGTGCCTCACCAACGCCGGCGTTGGATTGTTGGATTAAACGAATCCTCGGATCGCTCTCGGCCATGCCTCTTACCAACTCGGCAGTATCATCGGTGGAGCCATCATCCACCACGATGATCTCAATCTCACGCAAAGTTTGGCTCTGCGCCGACGCGATTGACAGGCCGATCCACCGTCGCGCATTGAATGCCGCGATGATCACAGAAACGATTGGATAGGCGCACATGAACCTGACAAAAATGATTCACTGATTCACATGTGCTGCCGCGAAATGGAAAACCGAAAGGATTCGCCCTGGATAAAAAACGGAGGCGCATCCACCACGGGAAAAAGCCAACAATGTGGATGATGGTGCACACGATCACGGGAGGAAATCATGCTTACACGGATAACACGCATTGATGTGCCCACAACCGATTTAAGAAATTATTCCCGTTAGCGTCATGACGCATGCATGGCTAATGATCATGACTTATTTGAACCATCATGACACAGCTTAAGATTGCGCATGAAACTGCTGTTTCTTTATTTCAGTTTTCGCTTACGCAATTGTGCGGACAATATTTGTATGCATAAAACCGCAAACTTTCCGCAAATAGCGATCATGCGGCTACAAATCCGCGCACAAATGATTTCCATTCGGCCAAATGCCACGCACAATGACCTCGGCGCCTACATTCATTTTTAACAAACAAGATCCACCCATGAGCTCCACCATTCCCGTCGAACACAACGACCCGATCAACGCCGCCATTCTCGCGATTTCGGAGGATCTCGTCGCCGGTTTCCAGCGTCAGCCATTTCATATCATTGCCGAAAAATCCGGCGTGCCACTCGACACCGTGCTCGAACGCATCGGCGCAATGCTCAAAGCCGGCGTGATCCGCCGCGTGCGACAGACCCTGCTCTCGACCAAGCTCGCGCACGGCGCACTCGTCGCATGGAAGGTGCCGGAAGATAAACTCAACGACGCTTTCGACTTCATGGCAAAAGAGGATCCGTTTTCGGGTCATGTCGTTATCCGCTCGACCGACACCGAAGTCTCCGGCTCCGGCTATCGGCTCTGGACGACGCTCAAGGTTCCTGTTGGCCAATCACTCGATCATCATGCGACCACCCTGCTGCGACTGACCGGTGCCACTGAATATTTGCTCATGCCCGCCAACGGTGTCTTCGCTCTCGGCGTTGGACACACGCGCCGCAAGACCCTCGAGCCTGGCGATAAGTCCGACGAACCGGCGAAGATGATGACCACCGCCACAGTCGAGCTATCACCGGAAGAATGGGCTGTGCTGCTCGCCCTGAAGGAAGAACTCGGCGCAGACGAAATCACCGCCAACCCGTGGGACAAGCGCGCGCAAATTGCCGGCGTTTCACTCGAGCGTTTCTGCGAAGTCGCCGAAACACTGAACTCGAAAAAAGTCATCGGCCGCTTCTCGACCTTTCTCGAACATGTCAAACCCTCGGCCACCGGCCAGCGCGTCACCCGCTTCAACGGCCTCTTTCATTGGGCCGTGCCGAAAGGCCGCGAAATCGAGGGCGGCGCGGAAGTCGGTCGCCATTTTTGCATGACCCATTGCTACTGGCGCGAAGGCGGACCCCAATTCGGCAATGTCAACATCATGGGCGTCGTCCACGGCACGGAAAAAGACCGCGTCCTCGAACACAAGGCCGCCATCGACCGACACCTCGCCGCCGTCGGCATCCCGGTTTCCTACACGAATGTGTTCTGGGGCGGACGATCTGAAATCAAACCCTCGGAAATTTCGCCGAAGGTCTATGCCGAGTGGCATGCGAAGCACGCGCAGGCTTGAGCTGCAACGCAACTTTGTGGCAGCAGCCCCTGCCGACCTCACGCAAACTTGGCACTTGGAAAACAAGATCATCGGCGTCATTTTGACGACATGAAAACAAAAGCGGTTTCATTGCTGCGCGAGTTGACCGAAGCGCATTCGGTGCCGGGCCATGAGGACGAAGTACGCGCAATCTTTGTCGATGAGCTGAGCGACAGCGGCGATCTCTACACCGATCGCATGGGTTCGGTGTTCTGTGATCTCGCCGGCGAAGGACCGCGCGTGCTCATCGCCGGACACATGGATGAAATCGGCTTCCTCGTGCAGAACATCACGCACGAGGGCTTCATCCAATTCGTCGCACTTGGCGGATGGTGGGAACACAACCTGCTTGGCCAACGAGTCGAAATCTTAACCCGTTCGGGAGAAAAAATCCTCGGCGTGGTCGCATCAAGGCCACCGCATTTTCTGCCCGAGGCGCAACGGCGCCAAGTCCAGACCATCGAGCAATTGTTCATCGATGTCGGAGCCGAATCCCGCCTTCAGGCAATCGACGAATTCGGAATTTCGCTCGGCGATCCAATCGCCCCCTGCTCGGCATTCACCGCGCTTTCACGCGAAGATCATTTCATGGCCAAGGCCTTCGATAACCGCGTTGGCATGGCGGCTGTGATCCAGTCCGGCCAAATTCTCGCTGCAACAGATCACCCCAACCACCTCGTGCTCTGCGGCACTGTGCAAGAAGAGGTCGGACTGCGCGGAGCAAAAGCCGCCGCCGTCTTTGCCAAGCCCGATGTGGCCATCATCCTCGAAGGCCCACCCGCCGATGACGGACCAGGTTTTAATCGCGCCGATTGCCAAGGGCGCCTCGGCGGCGGCGTTCAAATCCGCCTTTACGACCCAAGCGCCATCACCAACCCGCGCCTTGCCCGCCTCGCCATCGACACCGCACGCGCCGAAGGCATCCCCCACCAAGTCACCGTCCGCCGCAGCGGAGGCACCGATGCCGGATCCTTCCATCAAGCAAACAGCGGCATTCCCAGCATCGTGCTCGGAGTCCCCGCCCGTTACATCCACTCGCACAACGCGATCATCGACATCAACGATCACCTCCACCTGATCGCACTCGTCACCGCACTGGTAAAAAGACTCGATCAACACACGGTCGACGGCCTCACGGCTTATTTATAAGCCGAGCGCTTCCTATCGAAAGTTGCTCCAGATTTCATCGATCGACGAGGCCGGGCCCTTGGATGATGATCCAAGGGCTTGATCATGTGGTGCGCATTACGCTCCTCGAACTACTTCTTTTTCTTCGATTCGAGCGCCTCGTTAACCTTGGTTGCGATATCTTCGTAGAGTGCGGGGTCCCCTTTGAGAAGCTCCTTGGCGGCGTCGCGGCCTTGAGCCATTTGATTGCCGTTGTAGGAGAACCATGAGCCGCGCTTGAGGACGATCTCGAGTTCGAGCGCAAGGTCGAGCAGCGAACCTGTCGATGAGATGCCTTCATTGTACATGATATCAAACTCCGCCTCTGTGAAGGGCGGCGCGACTTTGTTTTTCACTACCTTAATTTTGGTGCGATTACCGGTGACGGTACCATCGGTGGCCTTGATCTGACCGATGCGGCGAATGTCAACACGCACAGAGGCAAAGAACTTGAGAGCGCGACCACCAGGAGTCGTCTCAGGGTTACCAAACATCACGCCGATTTTTTCGCGGATCTGGTTTGTAAAGATACAAACCGTATTCGCCTTGGAAATAAGCGCAGTGAGTTTGCGCATAGCAGCGCTCATCAGGCGAGCTTGGGCACCAACGGTCGAATCACCGATTTCGCCATCGAGTTCCTGCTTAGTGACCAATGCCGCAACTGAATCGAGCACAACCACATCGATCGCGTTCGACCGCACAAGGGCCTCACAAATCTGAAGCGCCTCTTCGCCCGAAGAAGGTTGGGAAACAAGCAGGTCGTCGAGGTTCACACCAAGCTTGCGGGCGTATTGAGGATCGAGCGCATGCTCGACATCGATGAACGCCGCAAGGCCTCCGCGTTTCTGAGCCTGGGCGATGGCGGTGAGGGTGAGTGTCGTTTTGCCGGAGGATTCCGGACCAAAGACTTCGACGATCCGGCCGCGTGGGAAGCCGCCCACGCCCAGGGCCCGGTCGATGAGCAAGTTGCCGGTCGGGATCACATCCACATCGCAGCGGCTTTCATCACCGAGGCGCATAATGGCGGCTTCGCCAAATTCTTTCTGAATCTGGGATATAGCTAGGTCGAGGTTACGCTTGCGGGCGTCTTGGAGCTTTTCTTGGGCGGATTCTTCGGCGGATTGTTTGGAGGCCATGATGTTTGGTGTTGGGTGATGTTTGAAACCTAGGAACAAAATCTCCCCTGCGCAAGAAAAAAGATGTTCACTCGAACAAAAAAGTGACGTTGAGGCTTTACCGCTCAAATACCAGCAACCGGGCCTATTGCGGCAGCTTGCTGGTTTTTGGCGGCAGATTTGCTGGCTTTTCTCGTTTCAATTCGGGTCGTACTGCGCTCCAATCTCCGCGCCGGCCAAATTTGGACCGGGCCCAGTTATCCATCCAAGCATCCATTTACCATGTGGCACGGCCGTTTCACCCAAGACACCTCTTCACTCGTTCAACAATTCGGTGAATCGGTTTCGTACGATTGGCGGCTATTCCCTCACGACATCGCCGGCTCAATCGCCCATGCGCGCGCGCAGCAAAATGCCGGACTCCTCACGGCCGATGAGTTCCAAAAAATCGAGAGCGGTTTGAGGGAAATCGAAAAAGAAATCCTCGACGGAAAATTCGAGTTCAAGACTTCGCTCGAAGACATCCACATGAACATCGAGGCGGAGCTCACCCGCCGCATCGGGCCGACCGGTGCAAAACTCCACGCGGCCCGCTCGCGCAACGACCAAGTCGCCACCGACACACGCCTTTATTGCCGCACCGAAATTGGCGAGATCATCAGCGCCGCCACAAAGTTGCAACTTGCTCTGCTCGATCGCGCGAAAAAATTCGCCGCATCGATGATACCCGGCTACACACACCTCCAACGCGGCCAACCCGTCACCGCCGGCCATCACTTCCTCGCCTATGTTGAGATGCTCGAGCGCGACAAATCGCGGCTCGCGGACTGCCAGGCACGCCTCAATATCTGCCCGCTCGGCTCAGGAGCATTGGCCGGATCAACCATCAATCTCGACCGCCAAGCGATCGCGGCCGAATTGGGCTTCGACGGCGTCACTCGCAACTCGATGGATGCCATCGCCGATCGCGACTACATCGCCGAGCTGCTCTTCGCAATTTCCCTTTGCGGCGCCCACCTTTCCCGCCTCAGCGAAGACCTAATCCTCTGGTGCACGGCCGAATTTTCCTTCGTCCAACTTTCCGACGCCCACACCACCGGCTCTTCATTGATGCCGCAGAAAAAAAATCCCGATGTTTGCGAACTCACACGCGGAAAGACCGGTCGACTGCTTGGCAACTTGCTCAACCTTCTCACCAATCTCAAAGGTCTGCCGCTCACCTACAACCGCGACCTGCAAGAAGACAAACCGCCGCTTTTTGATTCGGTCGATACCCTCAAGCTCGTGCTCGCAGTCAACGCCGAGATGGTTGCCGCCCTCGAAATGAACGAGGAAAAATGCCGGGCCGCCGCCTCCGATCCGATGCTGCTGGCCACCGACCTCGCCGATTACCTGGTACGCAAAGGCATCCCCTTCCGCCAGGCCCACGAACTCGTCGGCAAGGCGGTCGCCGAATCGATTCGCACGAAAACTCCTCTGGATGCCGTCGATCTCGCCGCGATCGACCCCGCATACGGGCCCGATGCCGCAAAAGTTTTCTCGATCGAGCGCGCACTCTCCGCACGCACGAATCCCGGCGCGCCCTCGGTCGGAAATGTCCGCGAGGAAATTTCCCGTTGGCATCAACAGCTCGCATAAGCGCCCGGCATGACGACCGCCCCGCCGAAATCACCGCCCCCGCATCCAAGTCACTCACCCCGCGGCGGCCATTGGTTCATGGCATTCATCGGGCTCTCACTCGCGCTCATTGGCGGATTCTTCGTTTTTCTGATGGCACGCAGCTTCCTGCGAGCAAACGAAATGCGAAGTTGGCCTCAAATCCCATGCATGATCCTCACATCCGATCTCGAGGAACGCCGCCATGATCCAGACTCGCCCGTGGAATATCGCCACGTGCTGACCTTTGGCTACGAATGGCAAGGGCAACGCCTTCTCGGCGACAAAACCACCCTCCGCGGCAATCCATGGACCAGCAAAAACGAGCTCGCCGAAGAACGCCTCAAGGAATTTCCTGCCGGAATAAGCACCACATGCCTCGTTAATCCACAGAATCCGCAGCTTGCCGTGCTCAAGCCGGACTCACTCGCGCCGGGCTATTCAATCTGGTTTCCCGCACTTTTCATGATCGCCGGCTTCGGCATCACCATCAATGCACTTGCCGCGATGCGTCAGCCGAAGCCTACGTACGATTGAGACCGTCGCTCTCGGTGGGCCAAGTGGCGGAATCCCTCATGTTTTGATTGATTCATCAAAAAATCACGGGTTAGAATCTCGCCCCCGTGAGGTGCACGCCCACGGCGTCACTCCGTCATTCTCCTTCAGCCAAAATCGACCTAATCACATAGCCTGCAATGAATCCAGATCGCGCCACCCTCAACTTTCTAAACAGCTTCCCCGAAGAATCACGGAAGCGAGGTGAAATGCTGCAAAAGGACGGCGCCGTCACTCAGATTTTCGGCAACCACCTCTTCATTCAAGGCCGCGTCGAGGACGAAACCGGCACCTTTCGCACCAGTCTGCGCCTCCAAGGCAACCGCTGGTTCGGCTCCTGCACCGCAGAAGACGAGATCGTCTCCGGTGCTTGCCAGTATGCGACCATGATGGAGCGCATGCACCGCGGCGAGGATCTGCCGGAGTCGCCCAACGAATTCGACGACACACCGATTCTCGACATCATCGAGGAAAAACTCGGCCGCGAGCTCGACGACAAAGAGGCTGATTTCGTCACCAAAATCGAGAAACGCTATCGCCGATATGTGATCGAAGGCGAACTCCACGACCACGACATGGTCCGCATCAATCCGCGCTGGGAAATCACATCTTATGAAGCGCTCGAACTCTGGCCGATGCCGCCCGGCGACATCTTGGAGTTTTGGAACTACATCGCTTACGCATTCTACAAACGCAAACTCCCCTATCCGGAGTTCATGAGCGTGATCACCGATCTCGGCCATGTGCAGCGCAAAATGGCCGACTGGGAACAGGAACGCGAAGTCGCCGCATGGTACGAGCGCATCGAACAAGTCAATGAACGCCCGCCGCAGGAAGAGCCGATCACCGCAGCCTTCCGCTTGGTCGCCACGATCAACGAGGCGCGCATGGAAGTGAAGGAATCAAAATCATCCGTCTGGATCCAGCTACGCGAGAAAAATGAAATCGAACACTATGTAAACCTTCATCACGAAGGAGCCCTTCTGATGGATGCCTCGAGCCAAACGCTCTGGGAACATTTCCTCGCCTTTAACCGCAAACATGGTGACACAACCCTCGATTTCGATCAGGAAGAATCGTGCCGGTTCATGAACCGGGTTTTTCGCCAGCCCGCGCTCAAAGGCTACATCGTCAACCTCGACGACAAAGACTTCAAAGTCGTCACCGACGCACTCCGTTGGGTCTGCGAGGACGATCCCTACGATGCTAAAAGTTTCGCACTCCAACTCGTCACCGCTGCCGGCGAAAATGTCTCACACTCGGTGCGCCTCCTGCCCGGACGCAAAGAATTGTACCAATCGGATGAAACGGTGTTCCCCGGCCCGCCACGCTGGCTTGAGGAAACCGATGTGATGCCGCGTTACCTGATCCCACGACGCGTGATCGATTCACTCGAAGGCGTAGAATTCCTCCGCAAAATCGGCGCCTCACTGCCCGAGTCTCTCAAGAAACGCGTCGTCGACCTCGAGCTCAAACCAAAGTTCGAGATGAAACTCATCGCCGGCCTCACCGCCGCGGAAACCGAACACTTGGTCATCGATGTAACCGCAATCGAAACCAAAGGCCGCCGCACCGAACGCCTTACCAAAGACGGCTGGGAACTTGTCGAACAACAGCCAGTCAAAGGCAAACAACTACTGCGCTTTGCCCGCGAAGCACTTTACCCAGTGCCTGCCATTCTCGATGAAATGGGTCTCTCTTACGATGAGAAACTCATCTCGTTCAAATCACGCATCACCAAACAGTTCCCCGAGAAGTTCGCGGAATGGATCAAGGCAATGCCCGAGGACATTGAACTCGACATCGACCTGCGCTTGAAGTCGATCCTCGCCGATCCGGTCACGGCCGCTGTTCGTTTCGAAGTCGTCGGCCAAGACATCGACTGGTTTGACCTTCGCATCGTCATCGATGTCCAGGGTGTGAATCTCTCGAAAGCGCAAATCCGCCAGCTGGTCGCTGCGCGCGGCGGCTATGTCCGCATGGAAGACGGCTCATGGATGCGCCTCGAAATCAAACTCGATGCCGACCAACGCGAAGCTGTCACCCGTCTCGGACTCGATCCCTTCGATCTTTCCGGCGAGACCCACCGCATGCACGCGCTTCAACTCGCGGATCCGAAGGCAGCCGAAGTTTTCGACCCGAAGGCATGGGAACGCATAAAGAACCGCGCTGGCGACATTCAGATCGAGGTAAATCCCGATGTTCCCAGCTCGCTCAACGCAACACTGCGCCCCTATCAGGTCGACGGCTTCAAGTTCCTTGCTTACCTCGCGGTCAACAATTTCGGCGGCATCCTTGCCGATGACATGGGTCTCGGCAAAACCATCCAGTCGCTCACCTACCTGCTCTGGCTCTTCGAAGAACACAAGAAGACCAAAGGCCCGAAAAAACCCGCCCTCGTGGTCTGCCCGAAATCGGTGCTCGATGTCTGGGCGAGCGAAGCGAACAAGTTTGCTCCGAACCTGGTCGTCAAGATCCTCAAGAACCGCGACGACATCAATGTCGACCACATTCAGAACAACATCGACATGCTCGTTCTGAACTACGCCCAACTCCGCGTCTGCGGCGAGGAACTCAACGGCGTGAAGTGGCTCACGATCATCCTCGACGAAGGCCAGCAAATCAAAAACCCGGACTCCAAGGCCGCGAAGTGCGCCCGCGAACTCGACTCGCAAAACCGCCTTGTGCTCACCGGTACGCCCATCGAAAACCGCCTGCTCGACATGTGGTCGCTCATGGCCTTCGCAATGCCCGGCGTGCTTGGCTCGCGCGCCTATTTCAAAAAACGCTTCGACAAACGCAAGGACCCGCTCAGCCAAACCCGCCTGGCCTCGCGCCTTCGCCCCTTCCTGCTCCGCCGCACGAAATTGCAAGTCGCCCAAGACCTGCCACCGCGTACCGAAGAGGAGGTCTACTCGAAGATGGAAGGCATCCAGCTCGAACTCTACAAGGCCGAGCTAAAACGCATCCAAAAAGCACTGCTCGGACTCGATTCGGACGAGGCGGTGAAGAAAAATTCCTTCGCCATTCTCCAAGGCCTCATGCGCCTGCGCCAAATTTGCTGCCACCCGGGCCTCATCGATCCGAAATACCTCAAGGAGGAGTCGGCGAAAATGGAGTCGCTCTTCTACCTGCTCGACCAGCTCCACGAGGAAGGTCACAAGGTACTCGTCTTCTCGCAGTTTGTTTCGATGCTCGACCTCATCAAGGCACGCCTCGAATTGGAAAACCGCCCCTACAATTACCTCACCGGCCAAACCAAGGACCGCAAAGGCGAAATCGAACGTTTCCAGACGACCAAGGATCCTTCGGTCTTCATGCTTTCGCTAAAAGCAGGTGGCGCCGGCCTCAACCTGACCTCGGCCTCCTATGTGATCCTCTACGATCCATGGTGGAACCCGGCCGTGGAAAATCAGGCCATCGACCGAACCCACCGGATCGGCCAGAAAAACAAGGTCATCGCCTACCGTTTGCTCACACGCGACACGGTCGAGGAAAAGATACGCATCCTCCAACACCAGAAGACTCAGCTGGTCACCAATGTCCTCGGCGATGAAGGCTTCGCCTCCAACCTCGGCATCGATGACCTGCAATTCATCCTCACGCACAACATCGACGAGGACGACGAGGAGAAAAAAATCTGAGCCAAGCGCAAGTCGACCTCCCTCACCCGATGAAGGTCGCCATCATCCACTACCACCTCCAGCCTTCGGGCGTCTCGCGCGTCATCGAACACGCGTCGCGCGAACTCACGCGACGAGGTATCGCACATGTCATTCTGGTCGGCAAATGTCCGCATGACATGGCCAACACGCTGCCCGTTCGCGTGGTCGATGGACTCGCCTACAGCAAAGCGCCACTCGACAAGCAAGGGATCGAAAAAATTCTGGAAGCACTCCGCGCCGCCGCGACTGATGCGCTCGGTGCACCGCCCGATGTCTGGCATTTCCACAACCACTCGCTCGGCAAAAATCGCGCGGTCCCGCTGATCGTTTACATGCTGGCCTCACAGCACGAGCGACTCCTTCTGCACATCCACGATCTCGCGGAAGATGGCCGACCGGAAAACCGCGCAAACCTCGCCGACTGCTCAAATCTTTACCCGCTCGCGCGTCAAATCCACTACGCGTTCATCAACTCACGCGACCGCAATCATTTCATCAAAGCCGGACTCCCCGCAGCCAACGCGCACTTAATCACAAACCCGGTTTTCGATGCAGATTCACTTACCCGCCCAATATCGAAAACACCAAATGCATCGGCATTATTGCTCTGCCCCGCACGCGGCATCCGCCGCAAAAACATCGGCGAGCTGATCCTTCTCACCCAACTCGCACCCAAAGGCACACGCACCGCGATCACCCTCGCGCCCGAAAACCCGCAATGGCTCGCGATTCACGACCGCTGGAAAAATTTCTGCGCCGCTAACCAAGTGCCTGTCGAATTCGCCGTCGCCAACCGCATCGCGCCCAATGCGAGCTCTGACGCATCATTCGAATCATGGATCTCCCACGCCACCCACTTCGTCACCTGCTCGGTTTCTGAAGGCTTTGGTCTCGTTTTTCTGGAATCTCTCGCATACGGCAAACCTCTCATCGGCCGGAAGTTGCCACACATTTCAAGCGATCTGGAAAAAGACGGAGTCAAACACGCGAAGCTTTACGAGAAAATCCTGATCCCTGCCGATTGGATTTCACACGAATCGCTCAGGCGGCATCTCCAAAACTCAATCACACGCCTACGGCAGGCATGGAACCGCGAACCAAACGCCGATACAATAGATGCTGCGATAGCATCAATGGGACATGAGAGCTTTTTGGATTTCGGAAATCTTCCCGAAGTCCTTCAGGAAAAAGTGCTACGAAAGCTGCTCAATCCCCGTCATCACGCCACACCCAAGCTGTTGATCGATAGTGAAATGCGGCCGCTCAAGCCGTGGCTTGATGACGTGCTGATCCAACATCATCAGGCACCACAGCTGCCCGAAACATTTTTCACCGGCGCGCATGGAGAGCAACTTGTCGGGATTCTGAAATTGATCCTTGCTCAAGAGACGACACAAGCAAAAGCCTTGATGCCCGATTGCATTCTCGAAGAACACTTCGCCGCGTCGGAGTTTCATTTTCTCAAATCTCCGACCATTTCTCGCATTCAACCCGTCGATACCTCGCCATTTCATGCGGCTATTTTCGATGTCTACGGCACCATGCTCGATGCCCCAGCTGGAGGCGTGAAACCCGATCCCGATGCCGATCCCAAGTTGAGCGAAATCATCAAATCCTTCGGCTACAAGCCGCCCCAATCGCCCAGCAACGCCTTACATGCGGCCGTTTGCCATTATCACGAATGCTCACCAGAAGAATTTCCGGAGGTCGATCTCTGTGAATTGTGGCGAGAAATCCTCAAGGCTCCCGATGCTTGCGACATGAAGGATCTGGTCGTCGCCATCGAAACATCATGGCATCCGTCCCGCATCACGCACGGCTTGGAGCATTTTCTCACCGAGCTTCACGACTCGGGCATTGCCCTCGGCATTCTATCCAACGCGCAAATCAACTCACTGCCATCGCTAGGCCATCTCGCAAACCTCTTCGAGCCTGAT
>CAZXHZ010000111.1:0-15260 GCA_964639755.1 uncultured Luteolibacter sp.
TCGATCGTGCGGAAGAACCTGGCTTGATGTCCGATATTGTGAGCCAGCAGTTCATTCACGATCCCGATGAGCGACAGCGTCTTTTGGAAATGGAATCGGTTGGCGCGAGAATACCCTTGATCTGCGAATGCTTGAGCAAGGCGACCGGTGAGGAATGAACTGAACTCGCGGAATTTTTATTGTTTGTTGCTTTCGATGACCTTGAGCACATCGGCCGCCTGTTGATCGGTCGTGGCCGAAAGATCCAGCCAGACGAGCGTGCCATTTTTGAAGAGAAAGGCTTGGCGTTTGGCGAAGCCCATGGTGGTCGGTACACCAAAGGCTTTGACGATCGTCGCGTCTTCATCGGCGAGAAGGTCGAAGGGCAGTTGGTATTTTTCTCGGAAGGCTTTTTGAGATTTGGGTGAATCGTTGCTGACGCCGAGAACCTTCAAGCCTTTTTCCGTAAGCATGGCAAACGCATCGCGAAGGCTGCAGGCTTGTTTCGTGCATCCTGGCGTGTCGGCTTTCGGGTAAAAATAGACGAGCAGCCACCCGCTGGCTTCGACATCCGCAAGCGCGATGGGGACTTCATCCTGATTTTTTTGGGAAACGACAGGAAGCTTGGCGCCGATAGCAAGAGGCTCGGCTGCATGGGCGGTTAAAAGTCCGGTGGCGATGGCGGTGAGGGTTTTGATGAGCGATGACATGAGGGTAAGTTTCCCGCTTCCGGCTGCTGGCGCAAGTCGATCCTTTGGTTGTCTGCCAACCGGAGAATTTGTTTCTTGATCCGAGGTCGCAGGGAAATCATTTTCGGTCATACCTGATGGAACATTCAAGCGAGAGGGTTGAGACGATTTACGAGGGAATTCCCGCGTCTCCGGGAATCGCCATTGCCCCTTTGCATGTCATTGCGCGCGGATTCACCGCACCGGATGTGTATGAAATCACCGAGGCGGAGGTGACGCATGAGCAACATCGATTTAACGAGGCGCTTGAAGTAACCAAAAAACAGCTTGTCGAGCTGCAGGGGCGGCTTGAGGACCTCTCGGGTGACAATGAAAGCGGCATCTTCGAGGCGCATGTCATGATGCTTGAGGATCGTTCGCTGATCGAGCGGACGCTGGCTGCGATTGCAAGTCGGCGGCAGAATGCCGAATACGCGTTTTATGCGGTGATGCAGAATTTTCTCGAGGCCATGAGGCGGATCCCCGATCCGTTTTTGCGCGAGCGCACGGCCGACATCGAAGATGTGGCGCAACGCTTGCTGCGCAATTTTTCGGCGGATGGTGAGAGCCGTCACGCCGGGCCTGATGATCGCCACATCCTCGTGGCCTACGATCTCGCGCCATCGGATACCGCATCAATGAACCGTGGTCAGGTGCTGGGTTTTGCCACCGAGCAGGGCAGCGTCAATTCCCACACGGCGATTCTCGCACGCGCTTTTGGGGTGCCGGCGATTGTCGGCCTCGAGGGCGCGGTGATCGACATGACCGCATTGGCTCCCGCGATTCTCGACGGATACGCCGGCAAGTTGATTCTTTATCCGACCGAAGAAACGCTATTGCACTATCGCAAGCTCAGCGATGAAAAGGCGCGGGTGCGCAGCCTGGTGGATTCCAAGCGCGGCGATGCCACCGAGACCATCGATGGTCGGCCGCTTACGGTTTCGGCCAACATTGAAATCGTTGAAGAACTGCCCCTGGTGAAACGCAGCGGGGCAAAGGGAGTGGGTCTTTATCGCACCGAATTCTTGCTGCTCGGCAGCGATGAGATTCCCGACGAGACCAGCCAATTCGAAACCTACTCGCGGGTCGCCACGGAAATGTCGCCGCACACTGTGATCATTCGCACGCTTGATGCGGGCGGCGACAAGTTGCCGGTCGAGCCGCTTACCGAACCTGAACCGAATCCGTTTCTCGGGTGGCGCGGTATCCGCGTATCGCTCGCCCGTCCGGAAATGTTTCGTGAGCAGATTCGCGCGATTCTGCGAGCCGGGGCAAAGAACAAAGTGGCCGTGATGTTTCCGATGATTTCCGCGCTGTCGGAAGTAAGGCGAGCCAAGGAAATGGTGCTGCGCTGCATGGACGAGTTGGACAATGAGGGCATTCCCTTCGATTCGAATCTGCCCGTCGGCATCATGATCGAGGTGCCGGCTGCGGCGCTTTGCGCGGACTTCCTCGCACCCGAAGTTGATTTCTTTTCGATCGGCACCAATGACTTGATTCAGTACACCGTCGCTGCCGATCGTGTGAATCCGCATGTGGCCGATCTTTACCGGCCGACGCATCCGGCGGTTGTGAGGTTGATCAAACGCACCATCGATGCCGCGATCGACAATGGAATTTGGACTGGAATCTGTGGCGAAATGGCGGGCGATGTGCGGCTCACGCCATTGCTCATCGGCTTGGGTGCGGAGGAACTTTCGGTGGGTCCCCAACAGGTCTCGCGGGTGGGTCATGCGATCCGATCACTCAGCTATGCCGAATGCGCGGCGATGTCTGACGAGGCGTTGAAACATCCCCGCAGCCAAGGCGTACTTGAGCTTTCGATGGAGCTTGCCCGCAAGCGCTACGGCGAATTGCTCGATTGAGTTTGAACGGCCCGGCGCTGAAAATGCGCTTATCAATAGATCGGCGCGTCGCTGGAAGTGTCGCCACCACCGCCTGATCCTTGGATCTTGTCCTTGGTCCAGATCACCGCCTGCTTGGTGTCGCGGTACATGCCGATGATCGTGTTGCAGGAGTTGAGGGATACCAAAGCAATCGCGAGCAGTACGATTTTCATGGGTCTTCGATTAGACCTTCGAAATTCTTCGGAAAAGCAAAAAATACATGAATCCGAAATAATTCGGGCATTTTCATGGGATTCCCAGCCCCGGGGGCGCACGAAAAAAACCCGCGCGATCCGGGTGGAATTTGCTTTACAAAGGGCCTGTGATTCCTATTTTCCGCGTCCCGATTCGTCGCTGCGGTCGGCAACAACCAACATTTTTCCGCCATGAAAGTCCTCTCCTCACTTGCCTCCGCCAAGCGCCGTCACGCCGACTGCCAAGTCGTGAAACGCAAAGGGACAGTCTATGTGATCTGCAAATCGAACCCGAAATTCAAGGCTCGCCAGGGAGCGACTCCCGGCACGCGCCTTTCGAAGAAGGGTCTGTGATTTTCAGGATCTTCTAAATTGATGGCCGCCGTTGTGCAGGCCCACGGATGCGCGGTTTTTCGAGCCGCGCATTTTTTCAATCGCGTGCCAGATATTCCAATACGCGGCTGGCCGCAGTGAGACCGAAATTGGCCGTCAAGTGGGTGGCAGTGCCAAAGCCTGAGGCACAATTGAGCCGCAGCTCCGCATCCTCGGGGCGCTCGTCCGAGACCGATCCGTCGCATTGTGGGTAAAGTTGGGGTTCTTCGGAAAACACCGCGTCGATGCCGAGCGGCGTGGGCTTTTGGCCGAGTGGGGTTTTCGGAAATCCATGCTCGCGGCGCAGTGTGCGACGCAGTTGGTGCAACAGCGGGTCCTTGCCGCTGTGGGCGAGGTCGGCGACGCGGATGCGGGTCGGATCGCGTCTTCCGCCGGCGCCGCCGCAGGTGACGGTGAAGATGCCGCGGCGATGGCATTCAGCGATGAGTAAGGCCTTGTGGCGGGATTGGTCGATGGCATCGACGACCGCATCGAAGCCGGGATCGAGGATTTCGGCAGCGGAGTTTTCGTTGAAGAATTGTTGCCGAATGTGGATTTCGGCGTCGGGGTTGATCGCTCTCGCGCGTTCCGCCATGGCTTCGGTTTTTTGGCGGCCGATCTGACCATCCATCGCGTGAAGTTGGCGGTTCACGTTGGTGATGCAGATTTCATCGAGATCAACCAGCGTGATGTGGCCGATGCCGGACCGTGCGAGTGCTTCGACCGCCCATGAGCCGACGCCACCGACTCCGATGACCGCAATGCGGGCCTTGAGGAAGCGGCGTGTGGCGGCCTCGCCATAGAGTCGGGCGATGCCGCTGAAGCGAATAGGGACGGGCTCGCTCAAGGGGTGGGGAAGGTGGAGTTTGCGGCCTGCCACAGGCACGCGTGGATTTTAAAATCGACAAGTTTGCCAGCCGCTTCCTGTGTGCTGAGCCATTGGGGCAGTTCGGCGCGTGGCACATGATGGACGATGATGTTTTCGCAGCCCACGCCGCCACCCTGATGCTCGCGCACCAGGTCGGTGGCCAGGAAAAGATGCGTCATTTCAGATGTCATGCCGGCGGAAGTCGGGCTGGCGACGAGTTGGCGGATGCATCCCGCGCGATAGCCGGTTTCCTCGAGCAGCTCGCGGGTGGCGGTGGTGGACAGCGACTCGCCGCGGTATTCTTCTTCGTCGCCGACAATGCCCGCCGGAACTTCGATGACATAACGCTGCATCGGGATGCGGAACTGCTCGACCAGGACAATCTCGTCATCGGGCGTGATCGCGAGGATGCCGACACAGGCGTCCGAATGCGGGCGGCGCACAAAATCCCATGTGCCGATGCGTTCCATTTGCAGCCAGCGTGTTTCAAAAAGTTTTTCAGGAGTGGACATGTCGAGGATTGATGGAAGAAACATTGGCGCTTGATGCCAAGGCAGTCTAGTGAATGTGCGCGCGGATGTCCCGGTACGATTTTCAAATCCCCCTGAGCTTCAAGCACCGCATCGTGTTCACGCACGATGTTTTTGGTGCGGGATTGCGGGATTTGATGGATGTTTTCACCGATTCTGGGGACGCAAATCGGGCGCTGATTCTGATTGAGGACGCTGTTGTGCGGGCATGGCCGAAACTTGCGGATGAGGCGTGTGATGCCTTTGCGGCGAGTGGCCCCAAGGTTGTGGCGCTTGAGATTTTGCCGGGTGGCGAGCAGGTCAAATCCGACGATGCGTTGGTGCGTGAAGTATGGCGCCTGATAGATGGTGCGCATCTTGACCGGCATTCGTATGTGGTGGCGATCGGCGGTGGCGCCTTTCTCGATGCCGTTGGTTTTGCCGCAGCCACCGCGCACCGCGGCATGAGATTGGTCCGCATGCCGACTACCACGCTGGCTCAGTGCGACAGCGGGGTCGGTGTGAAATGCTCGATCAATGGGTTCGGCAAGAAAAACTGGATTGGCAGCTTTGCGGTGCCTTACGCGGTGGTGAATGATTTTCGTTTCCTGCAAAGTCTTGATGAGGGAACACGGCGCGCCGGCCTGATCGAGGCCGTGAAGGTGGCGTTGGTAAAGGATCGGGAATTTTTTGATTGGATCGAAACACACATCGCCGGGCTTGCGGCATTGGAAGAGCCCTTGCTTGAAGAATGCATCGAGCGTTCCGCGATGCTGCACGCAAGGCACATTGCCGAAGGTGGCGATGCTTTCGAATCCGGCAGCAGCCGACCGCTCGACTTCGGCCACTGGGCTGCTCACAAGCTTGAATCAATGACTAAGGGTGAGCTATCCCACGCGCCCGCAGTCGCAATCGGTCTGGTATTGGATGTGCTCTATTCCGTCGAAATCGGGTTTGCACCGGCATCGATGAGTGAAAGGGTGCTTAAAGTGATCTCTGCCTTGGGTCTTGCGATTTGTCATTCGGCCCTCGACCAGCGCGACAATTTAGACCAGCGCCTGGTGCTCGAGGGTCTCGAAGAATTTCGCGAACACCTTGGCGGGCGCTTGACGGTTTTGTTGCTTAGAGAAATAGGGAGCAGTGAGAGTGTTCATCAAATCGACACCGCGGCACTCGGTCGTTGCATCGATCAGCTTTGCCTTCGTTGAGGCCTTATTTCAGCCGTTTTTCCCGATTTTTGAGGTTGCGATAAATCTTGCCTTTCTGAGGATGAAGGTCTTATTGGGGTCATGTTTTTGAATTACCTTCTGAGATTATTCTGCCTTGTGTCGTGCATTTCATTTGCGCATGCGGCCGTTTCATTGCCCAGCGAACAATCGATGGCCGCCTTGCCTGCCAATGCCGAAGGTCCCGCAAAAGCGGCCATGGAAGCTTTTCAGACCGGGCGCCACTTCAAGGCAGTCGAGCTTGCCAAACCACTTGCGGAAAAGGGCAATGCCGAGGCGCTTTACCTTCTAGGCTTCGCGCATGAGACAGGCCAAGGCGTCGAGGCTTCAAGAGACAAGGCTTTGGAATATTACCGCAAGGCCGCCGCGATCAAACATCGTGACGCGATCTATCGCCTCTCATTCATATTGCTCGCTTCGGAAAAAGAGACTGAGCGCGATCAGGCCCGGCAAAATCTCGAGGATGCGGCCCAAAGCGATCCGATGGTTGCCGGCCGCATTTTGGGTGAAGCCTATCTTAGGGGGCGCCTGACTCCAACGGCGGATCCTGACAAGGCGATTTTCTGGTGGAAGCGTGCCGCTGATGCGGGCGACATGGTTTCAATGACGCTGATTGCGCGTTTCTTTGAGGGGCAATTTGGGTTTCCCGAATTCAAGGATATTAAAAACTCATTGGACTATTATTCCAAAGCCGCGGGATTGGGCGATGTGAACGCGATGGTGGCGCTCGGCTCGCGTCTCTTGAATGGCGATCAAAAATTCCGCGATGAGGCGAAGGGGCGTCAGTGGCTTGAAAAAGCCATCGGAGCGAAGGAATTTTCCGCCTACCTCGCGCTGGGTGATTTCGAGGAGAATGTGAAAAAGGATCCCAAGGCGGCTCTCAAACAATATGAGCGGGGCAAGGATGCGGGGCAGATCGACTGCATGCTGCGTTCAGCTGATTTTTACATCGAGGGCAAAGGAGTGGATAAAGATGTTGAGCGTGGTGTTTCCATCCTTCGCAAAGCTGCGGAATCGGGCAATCCAATTGCGAGTTTTCGCTTGGCGATGGGCTATCTTTCCACGGAGAAGCCGGATGTGCTCAACGGCTACGGCTATTTGCTGGCAGCCGCCAACGGCAATCTTGTCGAAGCGCAAAACGAGTTGGGATTGCTCTACCTTTCCGGCAAAATTGCCATGGCTGATCATGTGGCCGGAGTGGCGTGGCTCACGCGTTCCGCGCAAAATGGCTTTGCCCAAGCGCAGTACAATCTGGCCAGTTTGCATGAGCGTGGTATCGGCTTCATGCCGCGCAACATCGAAAATGCGGGCCAACTGTACGCCCTCGCCGCCAATCAGGGCCATGGCCCGGCGACCCTTGCGCTCGCCCGTTTGGTCAATGAAGGCGTAGGAACCAAAGCCGATCCGGTCAAGGCATGGGCGTACGCAATGCTTGCTGCGGAGCGGGGCGTAAAAGATGCCGCGAAGTTTGCCTCCGATATTAATGAGAGGTTTGATGCGCAACAGCGCGAAAGCGCAAAGCTCGAGCTTCAAAGCATCAAATCGAACAAGCCTTCACCCGCGAAGGTTGCGGAACCGAAACAGGCTCCTGCTCCCAAGAAGTAATTTCTTCGCCCATGCGAAACAATTTCGGGCGCGGCAGCATTTGCCGCGCCCATTTTGTTTGCACGACCAGCTCGCCAAGAAGAGGGCTTGCGGTGAGCGGCGGGGAGTTCAGAATTCGGAAGTGAACATTCTTGTGACTGCCGGCCCTACCCGCGAGCCGATCGATCTGGTGCGTTTCATCGGCAACCGTTCGTCGGGCAAGATGGGATATGAAGTTGCCGCGGCATTTGCGCGCGAAGGTCACACGGTTCTGCTCGTTTCCGGGCCGACCTCGTTGGATGTGCCAGACGGTGTGGATTTTTTACCGGTGGAAACTGCGGATGAGATGAACGAGGCGGTGGCGAATCACATCGGGCGCATGCAAGTAGCGGTGTGTGCCGCAGCCGTTGCCGATTACGCGCCATCAACCGTCGCGTCGGGAAAAATCAAAAAGTCCGCCGATACACTCACCCTCGAATTGGTGCGTACTCCGGACATTCTGGGTTCATGCCGCAGCAAGCATGGCTTTGCCGGCACGCTGGTTGGCTTTGCCGCCGAAACGGAAAACCTGATCGCTAACGCCCGCGAAAAACTGACTCGCAAGCAATGCGACCTGATCATCGCCAATGATGTTTCCAAACCAGGGATCGGCTTTGAGTCGGATCAAAACGAAGTCACTCTCGTCTATGCTGACCGCATCGAACAGCTTCCGCTTGCCAGCAAGCACGATCTCGCCCATCAACTCGTTTGTGCGATCCTGATGCTTGCTTCACACTGAGAAAAGCGCCACCAACTGATTTCCCCCACGCCCATGACCGATCTCGCCCTTGCCACCGATGCCGCGCTCGCCGCGGGGAAACTCTTGCGACAGCACTTCGGTACGAATGCCAAGGTCGATGAGGCATCGCAACATGACATCAAGCTCGCGCTCGACAAGGAATCGCAGGAATTGATCACCGGCATTCTTCTCGGCGCGCGCCCGGATGACGCGCTTTATGGCGAAGAAGGCATTGCCGGCAATCAGGACTCCAATCGCCAGTGGATCGTCGATCCGATCGACGGCACGGTGAATTTTTTCTATGGCATTCCACATTTCTGCGTGTCGATCGCGCTCAGGGTTTCCGGCGAAATTGTGGCGGGTGTGATTCACGATCCGATGGTTGGTGAAACATGGACCGTGGAAAAAGGCGTTGCGGCAATGCTCAATGGTAGGCCGATCCGCGTGAGCGCCCGCACGAAATTTGAGGAATCCATTCTCTTCGTCGGCTGCGGCAAGGACGAGGCGGCCAAGAAGACTGGAATTGAGCGCTTTCAACGGGCTTCGTTGCGGGCACGCAAGATGCGCATGATGGGATCCGCAGCGCTGGGCATGGCCTACATCGCGAGCGGTCGCCTTGATGCGTACATCGAATCGCGCATCTCACTGTGGGACATCGCAGCCGGCCAGTTGTTGGTTGAAGCTGCGGGCGGCAAGGTAGAGCTTACTGCGGTGGAAGGTCATGCCGACGCATGGTCGATTGTCGCAAGCAACGGCGTGTTGCCGCTTGCTGAAATTCTTTGATCGCCGAGATTTATTTTTAACTTAACTCATCTCCTCACGACCATGGTTGGAATTGGTTACGATGTTCATCGTTTTTCGGAAAATCGCCGTTTGATTCTTGGCGGAGTGACGATTCCGCACAGCCATGGTCTGGAGGGGCACTCCGATGCCGATGTGCTTTGCCATGCGATTGCCGATGCGGTGCTCGGTGCGCTGGGATTGCCGGACATCGGTTATTATTTCCCGCCCGGTGATCCGCTTTGCGAAGGAATTTCCTCGCTCGAGATTTTGGAAAAATGCCGTGAGCTTGCGGCGGAGTCGGGCATGCGCATTGTGAATGTCGATTCGACACTGGTGGCTGAGGCGCCGAAGGTGTTGCCGCATCGCGATGCGATGAAGTTGAACATTGGCGCTGCGCTGAACATAGCGCCGGAGCGGGTCGGCGTGAAGGCGACGACCAACGAGGCAATGGGCTTCATCGGCAGGGGTGAGGGGATTGCCGCGATGGCGGTCGTGCAGGTCGAGCCCTCATGAACCGCCGCCGATGCGGTCGATCAATTCCCCGCGCGTTGATGGAAGTGCGCCGAGTGTTTCGCGCAGCGAGCTGGATGGCTCGCGTTGTTCGTGTGAGATGCCAAGCAGGGTTGTGAGTTCACGCTCGAAGTGCAGCAACGCACGCATGGTTGGCTCATTGGTGTTGATATGATTGAGCGCGCGCTCGAGCAAATTGTAGAGCAGTGGTTCCGGGTGCTCGAGCTCAACGGAGGATTCGGCGAGTTGGCAGCAGTAGGCGGCAAAGAGCGTGCTGCCGTAATTTTTCCTGAGCCCTTCGCGCCAATCATGGATCACCACTTCGCGCAGCGCGTGCAATTCGCCCTTGCGTGCAATTTGATAGCTTATTTCACCACTCAAAAAAAGATCGAGCCTTCCGGCGAAGGGGCTGCCCGGCCGGCGCGCTCCCTTGGCAACGGTTTTGATCAATCCGTGCGATTCCGTGAACCAGTGAACAATCAAGCTGGTGTCGGCAAGTCGTGTCAGGCGAATGACGATGGCCCGCGTCGGGTGCACCCTTCGAGCATTGAAAATGCGTACGGCTTTGACGATGCCAAAAGTGTTGCGTCCTTCAGCATGGTCGAGAGTCGAAATGCAGGCTGGCGCGTGAAATTCTTGCCGTTTAAGTTTGCCGCGTGAGCAACACGCGTGTGCTGATCATTGAAACCTCCACGCCCCATGCGACGATCGCGCGGGTTGGTGTGGACGGTTTATGCGATGAGCGGGGTTTTTCCAGTGATCGCAATCACAATGCCATGTTGTTCGGGCCATTGAATGTCTTGCTGGGCGAGGATCGTGAGGTTGATCTTGTGCTCGTTGGCAGCGGACCCGGAAGTTACAGCGGCACGCGCGTGGGGATCGCCGCGGCGCAAGGGGTGGCGATTGCAATGGATTGTCCGGCGGTGGCTGTGCCGTCATTGCTTGCCGTGCCGTCGGCGGCATCCGGCATGCCTTGCCTTGCGATTGGCGACGCGCGCAGGGGGAGTTTTTGGACTGCTGATGTGGCGGATTTCAAACTCAGTGCCGCGCCATCGCTGTGTGATGCGGATGGTTTGAATGCACGCGTTGCGCGGGCGCTCGCGGCTGGCTTCGTGGTTTTTTCATTGGAGGAAACCGATCGCTTTCCATTGCCGCAGGAAATTCTTGTGCGTGTTTTGCTCGAAGTGCCATCGGCCGCGCGCTTGTGGCATGCATGGAAATCAACCAATGAAGCAACGCGCCGCGCGTGGTCGGCGGAAATTCCGCAGCCGATTTACATCAAGCCGCCGCACATCACGCCGGCGAAACCCCGGAATCCCACCATGAAGGTTGATTCCCGGCCTTCCACTTGATGTTGCATCCGCTGCTCGGGTAAGGGCGTGCAGGAGCAGCCTTGCTATCGATCATCAGGCGCGCGGCGGCGAGCAGATCTGCGCCATCCGCTGCTTCATTCGAGCGTGGTCGTGAGTCATCAAATTGACCAGTGTAGAAGAGGCGGAGTTTGCTGTCGAAGAGAAAAAAGTCCGGCGTGCATGCCGCGCCATAGGCGAGAGCGACGGCTTGCGATTCATCGACGAGGTAAGGGAATTCCCAGCGGTGCTTTTTGGCGAAGGCAGGCATCAATGCCGGAGCATCCTGCGGGTAGTTTTCGGCATCATTGGAATTGATCGCGACCGTGTGCACGCCCTCGGCGGCCAATGTGCGGGCGAGGTCGCCAAGCGCATCGGCAAGGTGGACGACGAACGGACAGTGATTGCAGGCAAAAACCACCAGCAACCCGCAGGGGCCGGCGATGTTTTCAAGTGAAACGATGCGGCCTGCTGGGTCGGGCAGCGAAAAAGTGGGCGCGGCATCGCCAATGGTCAGACGGAATGTGGAACGTACTTCGGACATGTTGGAAACCTATCATCCCGACGAAGCATGAGAAATGCTTTTACATCTTGGACAGCCACGCGATTCGGGATCATGTTCGGTCCGTCATGCAGGCCACCTTTTCAGATGCTGAGCTTGTGCGTTATTCACGCCATCTTCTGATTCCCGATGTGGGAATCGAGGGTCAAACGCGTTTGAAAAACGCGGCTGTCCTGTTGATTGGCAGCGGCGCGCTGGGTTCGCCCGTGGCTCTTTATCTTGCTGCCGCGGGTGTTGGTCGGCTCGGTCTGGTCGACCCCGATGAAGTCGATGTTTCAAATCTCCACCGTCAGGTGCTTCACGGCGAGTCATGGATCGGCAAACCCAAGCTTGAGAGCGCAGCCGCGAGGTTGCGCGAAATCAATCCCCATGTGGTCTTGGATCTTCATCGCATGAGGTTTTCTCCCGAAAACGCCATGACCATTGCCGCCTCTTACGATGTGATTGTCGATGGTTCCGACAATTTCCCAACGCGCTTTCTTTCCAATGATGTCGCATTCTTTCTTAAAAAGCCGCTTATTTATGGTGCGATCCATCGCTTTGAGGGTCAGACCACTGTTTTTGCTCCCCATCTTGGCGGGCCTTGCTATCGTTGCATGATGCCGAAGATGCCGGCTGCAGGAAGCGTTCCCTCCTGTCAGGAAGCCGGAGTCTTGGGTGTGCTTCCGGGGGTGATTGGTTCGATTCAGGCGACCGAAGCGTTGAAGCTCATTCTGGGTATTGGCGAGGTGCCGCTCGGAAAACTCATCGCTTATGATGCGCTTCGCTCTTCGTTTCGAAATGTGCGTCTTGAGCGTGATCCTCATTGTCGCCTTTGTGGTGAGATGCCGACGATCGAATCGGTCGCCAATCTTGAAACGCTTGCTTCGGTGTCTTGTGAAGTTTCCGGAGAGGATTTGCCATCGATCACAACGCGCCAATTGCGCGAAATTTTGGCGAATGCCTTCGATGGTCTGCTCATCGATGTGCGTGAACCGCATGAGCATGCGATTTCGAAAATCGATGGAGCGTGCCTGATTCCGCTGGGTGAACTTCCTTCTCAGCTCGCCGATCTGCCTCGTGATCGTGAAATCATCGTTCATTGCAAATCCGGCGCAAGGTCGGCGAGGGCGGTCAAGTTTCTGCTGGAAAATGGCTTTTCTCGCGTGAGCAATGTGCGGGGTGGAATTGATGCTTGGATGGTCGGCTAGAAATCAGTGGTTTTTCTGCGGATTGCGAAACATGGGCTGTTTCGCTCAAGCAAAACGTTGTCGCGCGGGCAAAAAATGATGCGAATACTCGCCTTTCTTATTTTAATTATTGGCACGAATTTTGCTTCATTTTTAAATTCATTCATTCAGATTGGCGGTGGCGAAAAAGCCGTCTGCCATGTCGGAAGTCTCACTTCACCAGTCGCTCTCGCAGAGCCAGACGCTCGCGCCGCAGATGCGCAAGAGCCTGGAGATCCTGCAGGCCAGCACGCTGGAGCTCACGCAGATCATCACGCAGGCGCTCGAGACCAATCCAGTGCTCGAGGATGCGACCGAGTCGATTTCGCTCGATGCCGAGGGGCTTGATGCTGATGAGGCGGATTCGTTGGGTTATCTCAACGAGACCGACGACGACTGGCGTGACAGCCGGATCCTTGAGGGTCGGGTGGCGCAGTGGACGGGTGAGAATGAGGAGCGGCGTCAGCATTTGTACGAATCGATCGTCGCGCCGGTGACCTTGCAGCAGCATTTGCAGCAGCAGTTGGATCTCTCGATGGTCGACTCCGAGGTGCGTGAGGCGGCTCAGGCGATTCTTGGCAATCTCGATGAGCGCGGCTTTCTCGATCTTCCCGCCAAGGATCTGGGCATCAGGTTTGGCATCAAGCCTACTTATTTGAAAGCGGCGTTGCGTCTGGTGCAGTCGTTTGATCCTGCGGGTGTTGGCGCGGCAAACATCACCGAGTCGCTCTTGCTGCAGTTGGAGCGAAAAGGCGGTACGGAAACCATCGAATACAAGGTCGTGCGCGATCACCTCGAGGACCTTGCGCGCAAGCGTCATCCGCAGATTGCCAAAGCTCTTGGCACCAGCGTTGAGCGCATCACCGAGGCGGCCTCGCGCATTGGTCGGCTCACGCCGAATCCCGGCGGTGACTTCAACCCCTCGGGCAATCCTTACATCCAGCCCGATGTGATCATCGAACGCGACGAGGATGGAAGTCTTTCGGCCCGGCTTACGGGTGAAAATTTGCCCGATCTTCGCATCAACGATTTTTACAAGGACATGCTTGGGAAAGATGGGGTCAATGCAAAGGCGCGTCAGTTTCTGCGCGATCAGATCCGAGACGGCCGCAGTTTGATCCGGTCGATTTCATTGCGGCAGGAAACGATTCTTGCGATTGCGCACAAACTTATCGCGCATCAGGCGGATTTCTTCAACAAAGGCCCGCGTCATTTGCGTCCGCTCACGATGAATGAGATTGCTGATGAATTGGGCATGCACGCGACCACCGTTTCGCGTGCGGTCGCCGGCAAGTATCTGCAAACGCCGCAGGGCCTGATGGAGATGCGTTCGTTCTTTGCGACGGGGTATCAAACGCGTGATGGCGAGGAAGTTTCCAACACCGGCGTGCGTGAGGCGATCCAGCAATTGGTTGCGGCGGAAAACCCTGCCAAGCCGCTTTCCGATGAAGCGCTCATGAAGGCACTCGCCAAGCAAGGCATCAAGGTCGCGCGCCGCACCATTGCCAAGTACCGGGAACAGCTCAACATTCTGCCCTCGCATTTGAGGAAATCATTTTGAGGGATGTGTCGAGCGTGGCAAGTTTGTGGCCTCACGCATCGGCCGCGCTCGCGTTGCTTTGCTTGTTTTTTCTCAAGCGGCGCACGGGTAGATGTTGTGGCATTAATGCCGAGAATGCATGCACGAGCGGGTAGGAAAGCAGGGCGGCAAGCACGCCGGAGACGATCATGCCGAGCACGAAGCTTGCTGCGTTGAACATGCCGACTTTGGGCACATGGAATTGCACCTGTGCGAGGAAATACGGCATCGGCACGCCGAGCGAATGGCGCAACCATTCTCCGAGAAAAAATTGACCGAGCAAAAGTGCCGGCGTGGTGATGGGGTTGCTGATCCAGCAAGCCGCGAACGCGAAGGGGACATTGGCACGGAAGCGCATCGCCAGCAGCGTCGCGGCAAGTGCTTGAAAAGGCATGAGCATCAGCGAAAAAAACATGCCGATGGCGAGTCCGGCGGCAACGGTGTCGCGGCATGGGATCCACAGGCGTCGGTCGGCGATTGGCCGTGACAGCGCACGCCACCATGCGCGGTCGCGCAAGTGCGGATGCCGGATGGCTCGCAGCGAGCTTCGCACGAGTTTCAAATAGCTCTTTTTCATGGGCCGTGCTGCAAGTTCGTTCGGGAGTCGGGGGCATTCAATCGGAAAACCCTTGCAGGCCCGTTCGCCGCCACCACAGAGTGAGCGCGAATTCATGCAAGCTTGGCAAGCCCTCATCCTCGGAATCATCGAAGGCATCACCGAATACCTTCCCATCAGCTCGACCGGTCACTTGCTGGTCGCGCAGCAACTCATGAGCATCGGGGCAACATCGGCGCAGGACAAGGTCGCGGCCGATGCTTTCGCCATCTGCATCCAAGGTGGTGCAATTCTTGCCGTGCTCGGGCTTTACCGCGAGCGTGTGATGCGCGTGATCCGCGGCATGCTGGGATGCGACCGCGAAGGGTTTCGGCTTGGGCTGGCATTGATTGCCGGATTTCTTCCTGCGGCGGTATTCGGACTCATGTTCGACGATTGGATCGAATCAAAACTTTTCGGCATGTGGCCGGTCATCTTCGCATGGGTTGTTGGTGGCGCGCTGATTCTTGCCGCGGTGTGGTGGCGCAAAAAAAATCCGAATCGGTCCGGCGGACGCGACCTTCGCGAGCTGACATGGAAGCTGGCATTG
>CAZXHZ010000112.1:0-3128 GCA_964639755.1 uncultured Luteolibacter sp.
GATTTTTTCGGTATGCAATAAGTCGTTGTCCACTTCAGTATGCGGGTCCTTCCGCTGTGAACGAGGTTTAGCAATCCGGCCTGATTGTCAACCGAATTCAAAGCGGTAAAAACAGCCTTATGCGTGACTTTATCCCTGAGAACCGGCCCGCCTTGGTCCTTGCTCCGATGCAGGATGTGACGGATCTGCCCTTCATGCGGGTCATCGCGCGGCGCGGTGCGCCCGACTGGTTTGTGACCGAGTATTTTCGCGTCCACCCCGGCTCAAAGCTGCATCCGTACATCCAGCGGTCGATCACGGAAAATGCGACCGGCCGACCCATTTTCGCGCAGATGATCGGCAGCGATGTCGACAGCCTCGTGCGCACGGCAGGTGAATTGGCGCAACTGCCAGTGGCGGGCATGGATCTCAATCTCGGCTGTCCGGCACCAATCGTTTGTCGCAAGAATGCCGGCGGCGGTCTGCTGCGCGAGCCGGCAACGGTTGATGAAATCATCGGTGCTTTGCGCGAAGCCATTCCCGGTCGATTCACCGTCAAGACGCGCGTCGGTTATGCGAGTGCTGATGAGTTTTCCTTATTGCTGGAAATTTTTCGCAAGCACCGCATTGATGGCCTCACGATTCATGGGCGCACCGTGCTTGAGCGATATCAAACGCCGGTGCATCCCGATTGCGTGAAGCTCGCTGTCGAGTCGATGCATTGTCCGGTGATCGCCAATGGCAATGTCGTCGATGTCGAAACCGGCTTCGCCTACATTGCGCACAGCGGCGCTGCGGGTCTCATGATCGGGCGCGGCGCGATTCGGAACCCGTGGATATTTTCGCAGCTCATCGCGGCCTTGGAAGGTAGCGAAGCCCCGCAGCCGACGTATCGCGACTTGCTTGCCTACGTGCTCGAGCTTTACGACGAACTCGCTGGCGAATCGCGCAAGTTCATTCCCGGCGCCCATGTCCAACGCATGAAAAAAACGCTGGCTTACATCAGCCACGGCATCGAAGGGGAATTTGAATATCAGATGCGTCGCGCGAAAACTCCCGAGGATTTCCATCGAATCTGCCATGCGCACCTCGACCATGACACGCTATTGCCCGCCAAGCCGCCCATCGACTCAAAATTGTTCTGCGGCTACGGGGCTTTGCTTGGGTGAGGGTCTCGCTTGCTTGACTAAAATCCTCCGATCTTGAAGCTAACGAGGCGTGCCCGACGAGATTTCCGCATCGATGTTTTTTCGTGATTCCGCGTGGCGGCGGCGATTTGACGATGAGATGCTGGCGGTGGCGGGGTCATTTGTTTCCAAGGCTAAAAACCTACGACTGGAAGAAGTGGCGCCTGGTTCTTACGCGTTGGAAGGAGTCGTAGCCGGAGACGAGGCAAAGGTAGAATTCTGGCGGGATGAAGATGAGTGGTATTTTGAAAGTTCGTGCTCCTGCGAAGTCGGAGCTTTTTGTCATCATGCCGCAGCCTTGATCTTGCGTGCGGCCAAGGAGCGCAATCTTGCCTCGCTCGCGGGTGGTGGGGTCAAGGCTGCCGTGGCAGCGGCCTTGCCGAAAGATGTGTCTGTGGTGGCAAAATCGCCGCCAGGTTTGCCCCGCATTTCGCCGAGTCCAGTTTTTGAACTTCATGTCACGCGCGAGGTGGCCGACCGAACCTCGCGGCTCTTGTTGCAGTCGTTGGGGCGGGCCGACACCTCGGAATGGATCTTTGCCGAGGCAACGGTGAACTACGATGGGAATCGTATTTCCCTGCGTGGTACCATGCCGAACTGGACCAGTGAAGTGATGTTAGCAGATGGCCGCAGGGCCTTGATCGAACATGATGCCGCTGCAGAAAATGCCGCCGCTCAGCAACTGATCGATACCGGACTCTCCTCATTGCAGTCGAATTCGGCTTGGCGATTTCTCATCAACCTAAAATCACGCGATGCCCGCGACGAGGCGCCTCGTGACCGTTGGTTTCCCGATCCCGGCCGTGTGCCGGTGGATGCTTTTTGGCACCAGTTTCGTGGTGAGATGATTGCGCGATTGGATGGCTTGGGCTGGCGGGTGAGTGTGGATGACAATGTCGGCCACCGAGTCTTCGAGGCCGATCCCTCGCATTGGGATAGCGAGCTTGCGCCAGTGGAAGGCGGATGGTTCAGCCTTTCGGTCGGCTTTGATGTTGGCGGTGAGCGTCATGATCTTTTGCCGATTCTTGCTGAGTTGCTGGAGAATGATTTTCTTGAGGAAACCCTTGATCGGCCTGACCTCGGGCACATTTACGCGCCTTTGCCGAATGGTGATGCCTTGAAGCTTCCGATCGGGCGTGTGAGGCGGATTTTGCATCATCTCGCGACGCTGATTGATCCGAAATTTCCCTCGAAAACACGCGTTCATGCCCTCGACGCCGCATCCCTCGCGGGGCTTGGCGATCTTGGTATCGATGCGCCGCCCGCTCTTGCCGAACTCTCGACGAAACTGCGGAATTTTTCCGGGATCGAGGCAGTGCCGCCCGCCGAGGGATTGCGCGCGACTTTGCGCGACTACCAGCTTGCGGGATTTCGCTGGATGCAATTTCTCGCGAGTCATGGCCTGCACGGGATTTTGGCCGACGACATGGGGCTGGGCAAAACCTTGCAAACGCTCACGCACATTCTTGCGGAAAAAGAAACGGGCCGCTCGCGTGGCATGCCAAGCTTGGTGGTCGCGCCAACATCAGTGGTTCCGAACTGGCGGGCTGAAGCGCTGAAGTTCACGCCGGGCTTGCGCGTGCTCGTGCTCAATGGACCGGATCGTTTGAAGTACCTGCGTTCGATTCCGCATGCGGACCTCGTGTTGACTTCCTTTGCCTTGCTGCATCGCGACATCGAGAAACTACTAGGATTCTCGTATCATTTGGTCGTCCTCGACGAGGCGCAGAACATCAAAAACCCTCGGGCAAAGGTCGCGCAAGCGGCCTGCAGGCTTGATTCACGGCATCGCCTCTGTCTTTCCGGCACACCAGTGGAGAACCACCTTGGCGAGTTGTGGAGCCTGATGAAATTTCTGGTGCCCGGATTTCTCGGCTCTGAGGAGGCCTTTAACACCCGCTTTCGCAAGCCGATCGAAAAGGATGGCGATGTTGAGCGCAACGAGGTGCTCAAACAGCGTGT
>CAZXHZ010000113.1:0-20834 GCA_964639755.1 uncultured Luteolibacter sp.
GGGATGGCGGAGCGGACGGGGCTCGAACCCGCGACCTCCAACGTGACAGGCTGGCGCTCTAACCAACTGAGCTACCGCTCCATCCCGTTCGGGTGGGCGGGAAACTAGGAGGCGCTTTGGGCGGAGGCAATACCTTTTTTCAAATGATTGAAAATTTTCATTCGGTCAGGCGAGTTGTTGGATTGCGGCTTCGAGGCTAGAGAGGTCTTCGACCGAGAGCACGGTGGCATCTTTGTCGATTTTGGCGACGAGCCCGGCAATGACTTTGCCGGGGCCGAGTTCGATAAAATTCCGGTGGCCCATGGCGATGAGTGTTTGGATCGATTCCGTCCAACGGACCGAGCCTGTGACTTGTTTTTCGAGCATCGAACGAATTTCGGTTGGCTCGTCGACTGCTTTGGCGGCGAAGTTGCAAACGACCGGTATGGTTGGCGTTTGCATGGGCACTGCGGCGAGTTCCGGGGCGAGCGCGTCTTGTGCGGACTGCATGAGGCGCGAGTGATAGGCGCCTGCGACGTTGAGTTTGATGGCGCGTCGGATGCCATAGTCCTTGGCTTTGGCGATCGCATCGTCGATGCCGGTCATGCTACCGGAGAGGACGATTTGGCCGGGGGCGTTGAGATTGGCGACGTCGACATCGGCCGCTTTGGCGAGTTCGCGGACTTGGGCTTCTTCGCCACCGATGAGTGCGGCCATCGAACCTTTGGTGGTGAGGCATGCTTGTTCCATCAGGGCGCCGCGTTTGCCGACAATTTTGAGACCGTCTTCGAAGCTGAAAGTGCCAGCGGCGGCGTGGGCGGTGAATTCGCCGAGTGAGAGTCCGGCGGCGGCGACCGGTTTGAGGCTTGGTATTTTTTCGCGCAACAGGGCAAGCGTCATGAGCCCATGGAGGTAGAGTGCGGGCTGGCAATGGGAGGTTTTTGTCAGCTCCTCTTCGAGACCTTGGGTCATGATTTTTGAAATCGCGAATCCAAGTGTTTGATCTGCCACTTCGGCCATTTTGCGGGCGCACGCTGAAGATTCGATGAAGTCCTTGCCCATGCCGGTTTTCTGGGCTCCTTGTCCGGAGAATAGAAGAACGATGTCGCTCATGATGGATAGGGATTTAAGGTATGCCCGGCTGGCTGCAAAGCGCAATCGGATAGCGTCTTTTTGCTACGTTAGAACGGATTGGGAAATTTGGTTTTTCGGTCGGCTTGTCGATTGACCATTCAGTGGGCGGTGCCTAGAGTCGCTGTCTTTCCAAAGCACACATGAAGACACCCATTACAGTTTCAGTGACCGGTGCGGCTGGCCAGATCGGCTACGCACTTCTTTTTCGCATCGCATCGGGCTCGGTATTTGGCCCGGACCAACCGGTGAACCTGCGGCTCATCGAAATCGAGCCCGGCATGACCGCGCTCGAGGGCGTGATGATGGAGCTTGATGACTGTGCTTTCCCGTTGCTCAACGATGTGGTTGGAACTTCGGATCTCAACGAAGGGTTCAAGGGGACCAACTGGGCGTTGTTGGTAGGTTCCGTGCCGCGCAAGGCGGGTATGGAGCGTGGGGATCTGCTTGGCATCAATGGCAAGATTTTCACCGGTCAGGGCCAGGCTATCGCCCGCAACGCAGCCAGCGATGTGCGTGTGCTCGTCGTGGGCAATCCATGCAACACCAACGCGCTCATAGCGATGAACAACGCGGACGGTGTGCCGAAGGATCGCTTCTTTGCCATGACCCGCCTTGATGAGAATCGAGCCAAGAGTCAGCTCGCCAAAAAGGCCGGCGTGCATCAATCGAAGGTTACAAACCTCTGCATCTGGGGCAACCACTCGGCGACCCAGTATCCCGATTTTACCAATGCAAAAATTCAAGGTCGCCCGGTGACCGAAGCCATCTCGGATGTTGATTGGCTCAAGGGGGATTTCATCAGCACCGTGCAGCAGCGCGGGGCGGCGATCATCAAGGCGCGCGGAGCTTCTTCAGCCGCCTCGGCAGCAAATGCCGCGCTGGATACCGTCAAGAGCCTCATCGCTCCGACCCCGTCGGGCGATTGGCACTCGGTTGCTGTTTGTTCCGATGGATCCTATGGCATTGAAAAAGGCCTGATGGCTTCAATGCCAATCCGCACGATAAGCGACGGCAAGTGGGAAGTCGTGCAGGGTCTGCCGATTGACGCCTTCAGTCGCGAGAAGATCGATGCATCGATCAATGAGCTCAAGGAAGAGCGCGATGCGGTGAAGGATCTGCTTCCGGGCTGATTTTTTCCAACGACAAATATTTACCGGATGCGGTCGACTCGAAGGGGCGGCCGCGTTTTTTTTGTGCTGCACTTCAGATGCCTGCGCCGACCGGAGCGGATTTATTGGCGCGTACCCTCAAGTTGAGAAGTTCCACGCCCAGCGAGAAAGCCATGGCGAAGTAGATGTAGCCTTTGGGGATTTCGAAGTGGAGGCCTTCGGCGATGAGTGCCGTGCCAATCAGAATGAGGAATGAGAGTGCGAGCATTTTCACCGATGGGTGGCGTGACACGAAATCGCTGATTGGTCCTGCGGCTATCATCATGATGGCTACGGAAATCACGATTGCCAAAGCCATCACTGAAAGGTGGTCGGCCATGCCAGCGGCGGTGATGACCGAATCGAGCGAGAAAATGATGTCGATAAGAGCGATTTGCACGAGGATGGAGGCAAAACTTGAAGCTTTGGCGGTGATGCCGGAATGCTCTTCGTCTTCGAGTTTGTGGTGGATTTCCTTGGTGGATTTCCAAATGAGGAAAAAGCCGCCGATGAGCAGGATCAGGCCTTTGCCGGTGATGCCGAGTACGCCCCCATGTTGTGCAGCTTCGGGTATCATTTTCCAGAAAGCGGGTGCGATTGGGATTGAGAAAAGAACGGCCTTGAGTCCCATCATCCACTTGATTGTCGCCAGAAGTGCGAGGCGTGTGACCATGGCGAGGCTGAGACCGATGATACGGCCAACGCGGCGTTTTTCCTGAGGGAGCTGGTCAACAAGAATCGATATGAAGACGATGTTATCGATGCCGAGTACAATCTCGAGCAAGGTAAGTGTTGCGAGAGCGGCCCAGGCATTTGGATCGGCGAACCAGGAGAAGTCGAGCATAGTGATTCAGGATGATTGTGAGGCGAAAGCGAGGGCGCGTTGTTTCATTTGTGAGGCCATGAGGCCGAGGGCGTTCGCGCGAGTGGGGGCGAGGTGTTCCTTGAGGCCGGTCCGGTCGATGAAGCTCATGTCGGCGGTGAGAATCGAGTCGGGAGATTCCCCGTTCAGCACACGGATGAAGAGCGCGATCATGCCTTTGGTAATGAGTGAGTCGGAATCGGCGGTGAATTCGACTCGTCCGTCGCACATGGATGCATCGAGCCAGACTTGTGATTGGCAGCCTTTGATCAGGTGATCGGGGGTTTTGGCGGTTTCTTCCATTGGAGGAAGTTTTTTGCCCAGACTGATGACATACTCGTATCGCTCGGTCCAGTCGTTGAAGAGCGAGAGTTCGTCGAGTAGCTGATTTTGTTTATCGGCGATGGTCATGAATCGTTTTGGGCATTTGAACCTGTGGATGGGTGATATCGCAAGCCGGATTGCGCTTCAGGTGGCGGGAATGATTTTTTGCAGAAATTTTCCCATGATGAAGGCCACCGGCGAAATGCATAAGCCGATCGATGTACATGAATTATCCGAATGACTGGCGAGGGGGGCGAGAAACATCCAGTCGACCAATGGAATTCCGGCAAGCAGCATGGAAACGCATCTGATGCGTGATTGCGATGAAACGAAAACGGCTATGGTAGTCCAAATCAAGTAAGGAAGCGTTGCCAGCATGATGACATTGGAATTCATTGTTCCAATTAAATTTGGCACCAAGGATGTGATGACAACAGCAATTGGCAAAACATATAGAACAGCCGTTTTGGATTTTTTTGCCGATAAAGTTTCGCTGCGTGCGATCAATGAAATCCCGCAAACATGGATCATCAAAGCAGCAGAGAACAGGATAAGGCCCAAATTGATGGGGCGGGGGCACCATGGGTCACCGCTGCTTGCGAGATATCCGAGCAAGGGCAAAAGCGCCCTGCATGCTCCCATGGGAATGATGGAGAATGAGCTTTTTTTATGAGTTTTTGTGTAAACGAGAATAAGGCCCAAGATCAGAAGCGCGATGCTCAGTGAGAATGGATTTATTGATGCGGCTGCCACGCCGACAAGTCCTGCGATGATTGCAGAAAGCAGATAGGTCGACGGCAGGAAAATTTTTTTAGGCAATGCACGCTCGGGACGATGAATGACATCCCATTCGAGATCATGCCAATCGTTGAGAAGGTTCCCGCAAAGGTAAAGACAGATGCCGGAAGAGACGGCTGAAGCGGCGTGCCATCCATGAATGGGTGCCGATGTCGCAGCGAAGACAACTCCGGTAAAAACATTACAGGCGACGCTTGGAATATTGGGCGTACGCAAGGTCGCGAGCAGGGCGATCAATTTCGACTGTTGGATCATTGAGGCTTTTTTTATTCAGCCTAGCGCATGTTTTTATGCTGGATCGTCGGTGACGATTCTTGGGAATACCGGGGCTGGTTTTTCGATTGAATGACCATCGGCGATGATTCCCCAGCACAATTGTTCCAGATGAAGATGGATCAAATGGGGGAGATTGAGTTGGCTAGCCAGACTTTCGACTGCGGTGGGAAGGATCGGGCCGAGCAAGACCGCGCAGTGGGCGACGCTTTCCGCGAGATGGTAGAGCACGGTGGCGAGGCGGTCGTGTTTTTCCGGATCCTTGTTGAGTTCCCACGGCTTCATGCGTTCGGCGTAGCCATTGCAATGAACGACATGACGGCTGATTGCCTCGAGCGCGGCGGCAACATTGAATTCATCCATGGCCGCGCGGTAATCGGCGGTGGTGCTGATGAGCGAGCTTTGCAGCGTGAGGTCATCGTCGGTGGCCATGCCGCCGCGTTGCAGAACGCCTGCGGTGAATCGCTGGGTCATGTTGAGTGCGCGGTTGCAGAGATTTCCCAATTCGTTGGCGAGCTCGGTGTTGTAGAGCATTACGAGTCGTGAAAGGTCGAAGTCGGCATCCTTGCCGGTGACAATGTCGCGCATGAGGTAGTAACGCAGGGCGTTGACTCCGAATTTTTCGGCAAGCTCTTTCGGATCGACGATGTTGCCGAGAGATTTGCTCATTTTCTCACCGCGGATGTTCCACCAGCCATGAACGAGCAGGCGCGGCATTTCCGAATCGGGGAAACCCATCGCATGGAGCATGCAGAGCCAATAGATGCCGTGTGCCGGCACGAGGATGTCCTTGCCGATGATATGGACAGGTCGCTCGTCGCTGGTCCAGAGATTTTGGAAATTTGGAAGATGGTCGGCTGCAGTGGCGTGGTAGCCGGCGAACGAGACATAGTTGATCAGCGCGTCGAACCAGACATAGGTCACGAAGTCGCTGTCGAAGGGCAGCTCGATGCCCCAGTGGAGCCGGGCCTTTGGCCGCGAGATGCAGAGATCCGTGCCGGGGTTGCGTTCGAGCGCGTTGAGAAGCTCTGATTTGCGAAACACAGGTATGACCGCATCTTGGGTTTGCTCGAGATAGGACTTCAGCCAGGCCGTGTGCTCGCTGAGTTTGAAATACCAGTTTTCTTCCTCGATGATCACCACCTCACCCCATTCGGGTCCGAAATTGCCGGATTCGTCGCGATCGCGATCGGAAAGGAATTGTTCCTGCCGCACGGAATAGTGGCCGGAGTGGGACTTTTTGTAGAGTTGGTCGGCGGCTTTTAGATTTGAGAGAATGGCTTGAACGCATTTTTTGTGACGATCGTCAGTCGTCTCCGCCCAGCCATCGAACTCGATGCCGAGTTTTTCCCAAAGTCCCGTGAACCTTTGGGTGATTTCCGCCACAAAGCTGGCAGGATCGACACCCTCCTTTTCCGCAGTCTGCTGAACTTTTTGGCCGTGCTGATCGACACCGGTGAGGAAGTAAGCTTCGTCGCCCCGCAAGCGGCGGTAGCGTGTCAGAACATCGGCGAGGATTTTTTCGTAGGCATGACCTATGTGGGGTGAGCCGTTGGTGTAGTCGATAGCGGTGGTGAGAAAGAACATGGAGATCGCTGGATGTGTTCGCTAGTGCGTCGAAGCTGTAGCGACTGCGGATCAAAGCAAGGCTGCGTGAAGGGCGCAAGCCAGACCGAAAACCAAGTCGAGGTCAGGACTCGTGAGTGGATGCACAAAAACAGGGATAAATTCAAAAAATTTACTTAACTCATCTTAAGAACATGCCTCGTAGAGCCAGATTTTATCATGGTTCTATGACATCGCGTACACGTTCGTTTTGGCTTGATCGTTCATTATCAAGTCCTTACAAGTTTCTCCCCGCGCGCTTTCAAAGTGCGGCGGTGATCAAATAAACCAGCGACGATCATGACACGGAAACTTTACTCTGTTTGCCTGACCTTCGGTACAATTTTTTTAATTACCGGCTGTTCGTCCATCAGTAATGCCAAGACGGAGTCCGCTACCGCGCTTCTGCCGGTTAAATCAGTGCAACATGGCAAGGCCTCATGGTATTCGATCAAGACCAATGGCGGCACCCGCACTGCGAGTGGTAACAAGCTTTGCAATCACGCGCCGACGGCTGCCCACAAGACCTTGCCGATGGGCACCAAGGTTCGTGTGACCAATCAGATCAACGGCAAATCCGAGATTGTGACAATCACTGATCGTGGGCCGTACATTCGTGGCCGCATCATCGACCTCACGATCGGGTCGGCAGAGCGTTTGGGCTTCGTGAAGAGCGGAGTGGCGCCAGTCAAGGTTGAGGTGCTTGGTCACATCAAGACCGAGAGTTGACCGGACGGGATTTTGCCCGAGATGTCATTCTCCGTTGAGCCTTGCCTCAATGTCGGCGAGGACTGGCTTTGAATGAAGCATCAGCGGATGTAAAAGAACCGCGAAGTCCAAGTTTGTGGCTCGCTGCCATGTTGAGCTGCGCGAAGGCAGGATCATTAGGTCCAGAGGGGTGCGGTAGGAGAAAAGCTGTATGTTACCGAGCCGTGATTCTGTGGCTGCGAGATTGCTGAGGAATTCGCTGCCCGGACGCATTTGGCGGGCGCCCATACCGGGGTAGAGCCACGCCGTCAGGGTTCCATGGTGTGGTGATGAAATTGTGATGAGTCGTTCACATTGCTTGGCTCCATCGCGTTCCTGCAGGTAGTGACGGGCGACGAGTCCGCCCATGCTGAAACCGATGAGAGAGAAGGATTGGTGGTGCGGAATCTTGCTTTCGATTTCCCTCTGGAGTGTGGCGGAGAGCTCATCAATGCCATTGCGGGCATCCCGCGGTTGCAGGTTAGGCACTATGCAATTGAAGCCGCGGCTTTCGAGGCGTTGTTGGATTTTTTTGAAAACCGAACCAGTGTCCATGAATCCGTGCACCAACACCACATTCGGCGTGCCTTCATTCGAACCGTTGGCAAGCGCGCTCATGGAAATCAGGATCGTAGCAAGAATCTGGCGAAGCATGTCTGCGATTGATTTGATTCAACCGGGCGGCCAATCGAGTGTGCGGCCGCCAAGCAGGTGAATGTGCAAGTGGGGTACAGTTTCCCCGCCGTCTGGGCCATTGTTGATGACAAGTCGGAATCCGCTTTTATCAATGCCTTGCTTGGTGGCGATGGCTGCGGCAGCGATCAAAAGATTGCCGAGCAAATTGGCGTCATTGCTCGTTGCCAAGGCGATGCGGGGGATCGGTTTTTTGGGAACGATGAGAATGTGTGCCGGCGCTTGGGGCGAAATGTCACGAAATGCGAGACAGTGCTCGTCCTCATGAATGATGTCTGCGGGTATTTCGCGATCGCGGATTTTTTCGAAGAGAGTTTTTTCCGACATGGTCAAATGCGCTCGAGTGATGGGCATTCCCATAGCGAAATGACTTTGAACAAGTCGATAAAATCTGTAGGGGAGAATAAAAAATTCCGTTATTTCAAAATCTCCCAATCCGTATCATGGTCATGTTTGTGGATAAACCAACACCCCAGTCCGCTGTCAGTCCGGCCAGCGATCCAGCGATTTCTGAAAAGGACATCCAAGAGTTGAGGCTTTACGAGCTTGAGCAGCCCGACCGCACATTGCTTTCGGGACCGAGTTCCCGCATTAGGGATTTGATGACGCTTTTTCGTGTATGCATTGACATGCTCAAGGCCTTTCGCATGTTGCACTTTGTTGGGCCCTGCGTGACGGTTTTCGGTTCTGCTCGCGTAGGGCCAGGGTCGCGTTATTATGAAATGGCGCGGCGGATGGGTGGTGAATTGAGCCGTTTGGGGTTTACCGTGATGACCGGAGGCGGACCAGGGATCATGCAGGCTGGAAATCAGGGAGCTTACGAAGCCGGGGGGCGTTCGATAGGTGTGAATATTGAATTGCCCTTTGAGCAGCATCTTAATCCATACATCCACAGGTCTCTGACCATGAGGCATTTCTTCACACGCAAGGTGGTATTGGTGAAATATTCATACGCGTTCATTGTCATGCCCGGCGGTGCCGGCACGATGGACGAAATGTTTGAAACCATGACTCTTATCCAGACAGGAAAGTTGAAGGGATTTCCGATCATTCTCATGGGCAAGGAGTATTGGAGGCCGCTTATGGACTTTGTCTACAAGATGGCCGATGAGGGGATGATAAGTCCTGATGATCCCGAGCTAATTTTCTTCACCGATGATATTGAGGATGCAGTGGCGCATTTGCAGCGTCACGCGGTGAGGCAGTTTGGGTTGCGCCGCAAACGCATGCCCAAGGCATTGCGGATTCTCGGGGAGAAGTCCCTTAAGTGAGAACTTCAGGAATTTGAAAGGAAATAGGCCCGTTGCTTGGCGGTGGGCTCGATTCCGATTTTTTCCATCACGGTCAGCATGTCTTCCCAGAGCATGCGTTTCACTGAAAGGCTTTCGCCTGATTGCAGCAGATAGCTGGGGTGATAGGTTACGCGCAGCGGGATGCCTTCGAATTCGTGCCAAGATCCGCGCATCGATGAAACGGTCGATTTTGTGTCAAGCAGGGCCTCAAGAGCGGTTGCGCCCATCGCGACGATGCATTCGGGCTGAACGATCCGAATCTCTTCGCGGATCACTGGAATGAATGCAGCCACTTCCTCATCAGACGGTTTGCGGTTGTTGGTGGTTTGCCGTGGCGTTGTGGGACGAAACTTGAGAATGTTCGTTGTGTAAGTGTCCTCGCGCTTCAGACCCATGGCGCTGAGTATCTGGTCGAGTTTCTTGCCGGCCGGGCCAACGAAGGGATGTAGCGCTTTCTCTTCCTCGTGGCCGGGAGCTTCGCCAATGAGCATGAGTTTGCTGTTGGGATCGCCTAACGAGAAGACCATTGTTTGGCGAAGGCTTTTGGGGAAATCGCCATTGAGCCAACCACGCACCTGCTGCTCGAGTTGCACTAGCCGCTCTGATTTCGACAGCGATGACGGAGTGGATATTAGCGCGGGGAAGTGGATGTTTCCCGCATCGTCGCCCGTGTGCGAATTTGATTTCGCAGGCGATGGCTTCGGGGTGGTTCCCGACGCGGATTCGTTCGGCCGTTTTTGTGAAGATCGTGTGGCTAGCGTACGAAGCACTTTCCTCGTCTCGCCATCGAGCATCACATGGGTGTTTCCCTTCTCAATTTCGGACTCAAGATACGACACAAGCGACCGCATTGCGCCAATATCGGCCAAATTGGTCTCTTTTGCGGAATCCTGTATCGATTGATCGGACATCATGTGTCAGAATTTTGCATTTTTGCCTGACGCTCGGCAATTGGCCATACGCTCTTCGGCACGAGATTGTGCCAGTGTTGATCGTTTGACAGAATCATGCGGCAAACATCGCGTCCAGTGTAAGCAAGAAGTGACTCGTTGTCGCAAGCGATGCCTTTGATCCTGCCGTTTTCGACAAAATGCCGGTATAGATGCTTACTGTTTTCCGGAGGTAGAAAATTTTCAGCGGTAACCAGTTCATTGGTTTGGCGGTTTTTCCATGGGAAGACCTCCAGCGTTACGCCCTTCTTGAAAAGACGGCCGAATGACTCGAGGAGACCGCCTGCGAGGCCTTCGGACCACTTTGATTTAAACAGTTCGTTGAGGAGGCCGATGCTTAGGATGATGCCAACGGGGCTGTCGGTGCAACGGTTGAGAAATGCGGCAATTCGGTGGAATTCCGGGCAACGGGATACGAGTACCGTTTTGCCCAAAGATTGGAGAGCGTTGGCACGGTCGATGAAGTCAACAGGGTTTAGATCGGCGCCGCGAAGAAGGTTATGCATGGTGATTTCACAAAGTTCCACTTCGCTGCCCCGCAGTTCGGATGGAAGCGAGCAGGAGAACTGTTCACGAGCGCGACTGAGCATCTCGAGGTGAATGTTCATTACGGGATTGAAGCTGCCGCGCAACAGAAGAACAGGTTTGTGGTGAAGCGCCTCCGCAGGTTGAACAACCTCACCATCGGGCAGAAACATCGTGGCGTCGGTAAGGCCGCTTTGTACGAGTTGCAGGGCGCAAAGACGGTTGTCAAAGGATTCATATCCGTTGCCGGTAAACTTCAACAAATCGATCTCAACCCTGCCCGGTGTGAGGTTTTCGGTCAGCGATTCCGTAAATTTGCCTAGATCGTCGCGATGGCGATAGGCCGCATATATCAGGTTGAGACCAACGATCCCAAGTGCCTCCATTTGGTCGATAGAGCGTTGATCCAGAAGTCGGATGTGGATTGTGACCTCCGAATGTCGGCTGCCTGGCTTGATTTGAAAACGAATGCCAAGCCAGCCGTGGCACTCTCCGGAATCACGATATCCACGCGCCCTGACAGTATTGCAGAATGAGAAAAATGTCGTATCGGAACCACGCTTTGATGCGAGGCGTTCGAGAAGAATGCCATATTCATGATCCAACATCGATGCGAGTCTTGCGGCAGACACATAGCGAGCGCATTTGCCATAGATCGCATCGCTCATGGTCATGTCGTATGCGGAAATTGTCTTGGCAACCAATCCGGCGGTTCCGGAGGCGCGAAAGAACCAGTTTGCCGTTTCTTGACCGGCACCGATTTCCGCCAATGTCCCGTAGATCGCCGGATCAAGATTAAGCTCTAGAGCTTTATCGTAAGAGGTGGGTATCATGGCTTGAATTTTTCAGAATCGATCCAACCCTTGAAAAGAATTTGTTCGATGATGACTTGATTGTTTGTCTTTGAATTTTCAGGAAATTTCAATGAAAGGGTGAACAAATTTCTGGTCAAATCGTCATTTGATGCGAGATCGAATTTCATTTTCGAATAGCGATCAACATATCCATAGATCTGATTGTTGTTATCACGCGATGTAAGAGAAAATGAATTCCATTTTGATTCATTAGAAAAATCGAAATTGTAATAATTGGTGCGGTTGATTTTTACCCGGAAGACCGTTCCTTTGGTTGGCCTTTTGGTCATGAATTCCTCCCAGCTCATTTCGTTCCAGCCTTCCCAGCTTTCCCAGTCAATGCGCAGGCCTTGGGGGGTTGATTCGAAATTCATCGTGCGCAATTCATAATCGGTTGTCCTCATCGAAACTGAGGTGAAATCGCCAAACTTGACGATTTCTTGGTTCGGATTGAATGCGAGGATGTCGATGGTTTTGAGGATGCCTTCCGGATGAAGCTTCAAGATTCGGGGAATTGTCTGATCAGGGTTGCGGACAATATCGTTGAGCTCTTCGACTTTTTTAGCTGACACAAATTTACGGGCCAACTTTTCCGCATCGGCAATGAAGACTTGTTCCGGGTTCGGACCGGATGATTGCATGTTTTGGATAGCATTTGGTTGGCTGACGGGCTTGATGCTCACAGGATTGACCTGCTTTTCGATTTTGTCGTTTTGCAAGACGATCCATGCAAGCAGGCATGCAATGGCGGAGACAGAGAAAGCCAGAACCAGATAGTGCCAAGCTGAGATCTTTTCCCTATGGGTTTTTTGGGTGTCTTTTTCGTTCTCCCATGTGATCGAGTTTTGTGGTTTGTTTTTTTTGCGGTATTTGCGGATTTTTTTTTCTCGTTCGGAGGGGTTCCGTGGAACGGGAATATGGGAAGAGGAATTGATGTTTAGCGGAGGTATCCTCAACAGCCTGCGGCAGCCAGGGCATCCAAAACCTTCATCCTTGGGATCGCTCGGAAACTTGAAAACCATGCGACAGCATGGGCAAACATAGGCTTTCAGCTGCCTGTGGTTATCCGTAATCTCCATGCCACCACCATCATGTTCCAGGCTTTGCTCAACTGCAAGCCTCGCGGAGGGGCCGGGTTAAATTCCGAGGCTTGAATAAAACTTGTGGAGGGGTGACAAATGGCGCGGATGACTGGCAATTTTGACAATCCCATCGAGCGCAAGGGAACGGGCTGCATCAAATACGATCGCAGGCCTGATTTGGATCCGTTTTGGGTGGCGGATATGGATTTTGCTTCGCCCCCTGTTATTTTGGAGGCACTTCATCGTCGCGTGGATCATGGTGTTTTCGGATATGCCCAAGCCCACGATGGCCTCAATGAGGCGTTGATTGAATATCTTCGGGTGAGGCGTGGTGCACATGTGCCTTTGGAGCATATCGTGCATCTTGGCGGACTTGTTCCTGCCCTTTCGTTGGCGGTCAAAGCTTTTTGCTGTGGCGGATCGGTGATGACCTGCACCCCTGTCTATCCACCATTCCTTGGCGTGCATCATGATTCGGGGGCCGGACTAATAACAGTAAACCATGTGATGGATGATAACGGTTGGAGCTTCGATTGGGAGGCCATGGAGCGGTCGGTTACGTCTGATCTGAAAGTTTTTCTTTTGTGCAATCCGCAGAATCCTCTGGGGCGTGTTTTCACCCATGTTGAAATCGAGCGGCTTGCGGATTTTTGTGAGCGCCACGACTTGGTTTTGGTTTCGGATGAAATCCACTGCGATTTGATATTTGATGAAAAGGCGACACCGCATGTTTCGGCATTGAATCTGCCGGAAAAATATCAGTCGCGAGTCATCGTCTTATTGTCGCCAAGCAAGACATGGAACATTGCGGGCTTGGGCTATGCCTATGCGGTTGTGCCGGACGACTCGTTGCGTCGCCGTTTCACTGCGGCTCGTGGTCACACGCTTTCGGAGATCAATGCGCTTTCCTATTATGCGGCGGAGGCGGCCTATCGCCACGGTGATGCATGGCGGGTCGAGCTTGTGGATTACCTTCGGGGGAACCGCGATGCATTGGTTGATTTCATCGAAAACCGCTGCCCGACTTTGAAGGTCGCAGCAGGAGAGGCGACTTACCTCGCATGGATCGACGCACGTGGCATGGGTGTTGAAAATCCGGCAAAGCATTTCGAAGAAAAGGCGGGTTTGTTTCTTTCGGACGGAGCGTTTTTTGGATGGCCCGGATTTGTGCGTTTCAACTTTGGTTGTCCGCGCGAGAGGATGGTGGAGGGGCTTGAAAAAATCGCCAAAGCCTTGTGAGCACCGTGAGAGAAAATTTCCAATTCGGCGACTCGATGCGTGAGTTGTTGGATTCGGCGCTTATCCGCAGGGAGGGGATTTTTGGGGGCGACACCGATGCGGTTCGCATGGTCGATGGATCTGGTGACTCATTGCCAAACATTTGTCTCGAGACCTTTGCGGGCCATTGGCTCTTGTCTTCGACGAGTGATCGGATTTCCCCATCGTTGGGTGAATGGCTGCGCGATCATGATGTGGCGGTTTATGCCAAGCGGCTCGACATGCATGCGAAGGAATCGCCCGCATGGATTTACGGACCGCATTGTGATGAGCCATTTTTGATTCGTGAGAATGGGTTGAAATTTGAAATTTCATTTCAATCGGGCTACTCACAGGGAATTTTTTTGGATCAACGCGACAACCGTGCGGAGCTTCGACGGGTGGTTGGGTCCGGCCAAAAAGTACTCAATACCTTTGCCTACACGGGTGCTTTTTCGGTAGCTGCGGCCGCGGCTGGTGCTGAGACGACCACGCTGGATCTTTCGCAACCTTACCTCGATTGGGCGAAGCGCAATTTTTCACACAACGGTTTGGATCCGCAAGAGCACCACTATTGCAAAGGTGACACTTTTCACTGGCTGTCGCGATTTGCCAAACAGGGGCGCAGGTTTGACGGCATCGTGCTGGATCCACCGACTTTCTCGCGCGACAAGGATGGCAGGGTTTTTCGCGTGGAAGAAAATTTCGGCGAACTTGTCGCACTCGCGGAAAAGGTTCTTGCGCCGGATGGGTGGATGCTTTGCTGCACGAATTTTCGTCAGATGACACCGCATGAATTTGAAAGACAACTGCTCGGCGCTTTATCGCGAAGCTATGCCGTGAGGCATGCACCGATGCCGGCCGACTTTACCGGCGAGAAGTATCTCAAGTCGGTGTGGCTGCGGAATTGAGCGGCGCGATCAACGGCTTGCGTAGATCTCGCTGCCGCTCTCGGTGAACTCGCGGCTTTTTTCGGCCATGCCGGCATTGAGGGCGTCCTCTTCCGAAAGGCCCTGTTCGGCAGCGTATTTGCGCACATCCTCGGTGATCTTCATCGAGCAGAAATGTGGCCCGCACATGGAGCAGAAATGCGCTGTTTTGGCACCATCCTGCGGCAGGGTTTCATCGTGATAAGTACGGGCGGTGTCGGGATCGAGGCCGAGGTTGAATTGGTCTTCCCAGCGGAATTCAAAACGGGCTTTGCTGAGTGCGTTGTCGCGGTACTGCGCGCCGGGATGGCCTTTCGCAAGGTCGGCCGCGTGGGCGGCGAGTTTGTAGGTAATGACACCGACCTTTACATCATCTTTGTTTGGCAAGCCGAGGTGCTCTTTGGGGGTCACATAGCAAAGCATCGCGCAGCCATACCAACCGATCATCGCGGCGCCGATGCCGGAGGTGATGTGGTCATAGCCCGGTGCGATGTCGGTGGTGAGGGGCCCGAGCGTGTAAAAGGGAGCTTCATGGCACCACTCGAGTTGCTTTGCCATGTTTTCCTCGATCATATGCATCGGCACATGGCCGGGGCCTTCGTTCATCACTTGGCAGCCTTTGGCCCAAGCTCTTTTGGTGAGCTCGCCTTGCACTTCAAGCTCGCCGAACTGCGCCTTGTCATTGGCGTCGGCCACCGATCCGGGACGAAGCCCGTCGCCGATCGAGAAAGACACATCGTATGCCGCGCAGATGTCGCAGATTTCGTCCCAGTGGGTGTACAGGAAGTTTTCCTTGTGATGGGCGAGGCACCATTTTGCCATGATGGATCCGCCGCGCGAAACGATGCCGGTCATACGGCTCGCGGTGAGCGGCACGAAACGCAGCAGCACACCCGCGTGGATGGTGAAATAGTCGACACCTTGCTCGGCCTGTTCGATGAGGGTGTCGCGATACAGCTCCCAGGTGAGGTCTTCGGCCTTGCCGTTCACTTTTTCAAGAGCCTGGTAAATCGGGACGGTACCGATCGGGACAGGCGAGTTGCGTAGAATCCATTCGCGTGTGGCATGGATGTTTTTTCCGGTCGATAGATCCATCACCGTGTCGGCTCCCCATTTCGTGGCCCAACGCATTTTTTCGACTTCTTCCTCGATGCTCGACGCCACGGCGCTGTTGCCGATGTTGGCATTGATCTTCACGAGGAAGTTGCGCCCGATGATCATTGGTTCGCACTCGGGGTGGTTGACATTGAGGGGGATGATCGCGCGGCCGGCGGCGACTTCGCTGCGTACGAATTCGGGGGTGATTTCATCCGGAATGCGTTGCGGGAAACGCGAGAAAATCGACGGGGTGTAGGGACTGCCGGAAAGTTGTGATGAGCCGCTGTGCTGTTTGTCGGAATGATTGCGGACGATGTCATCCTTGAGATCCGCGAGTTTGGCGCGCCGCATGTTTTCGCGGATCGCGACAAATTCCATTTCCGGTGTGATGATGCCAGCTTTGGCATAGTGAAGCTGGGTGACGGGCTTGCCGTTATTTGCTCGCAGTGGCTTGCGGCGTTCGCCCGTGAGGCCGGGGAATTCGAGCAAGCGGTTTGAGCGCTCCGATTGCGAGGCATACTCGGCATGTTTTTCCGTGAGGTAACCATTGTCCTGGGGCTTGACCGGACGGCCCTCGTAGCTTTCGACATCGCCGCGCTGTAAAATCCATTCGTGTCTTAAAGCGGGCAGTCCTTGCTCGGCACTGCCGTTGAATGAAGGATCACCCCATGGGCCGGAACAATCATACACGCGGACCGGCTCGTTCTGCTCCACGCGACCATTGAAAGATTTGGTGGGCGACAGTGATATTTCACGCATCGGCACACGAACATCAGAATGCAAGTTGCCTTGCACATAAACACGGGTTGAAGCGGGAAGTGGTGCGCGGGAGGTATCGTGATTTGCGGAGCTTTGTTCGGTGGTTTTCATGATTGTGCTGAACTGCGAAGGTGAAAAAAAGGCCGTGCGGGTTGGCACGGCCGTTGAGAGGAAGAGTGTTTGGCTCGACTTCCTACGGCGGCATGATCCGCATCAGGTTCGGAGGGTCTGATCCGCGCGTCGGAACATCTCGGCCCTTCGTTCGTAGAGCACCCCTGTCGTAGGGAAAATCTGGTTTTTGACTGACCCGATGTCAAGCGGTGCTGTTTTGCACAGACTTTGCGAGGAATTTCTTGATTAGCGGCGGCATGGGCCCTAGTCTGCCCGCCCGTCACGGGGCGTAGCTCAGCCTGGTAGAGCGCCTGCTTTGGGAGCAGGATGTCGTCAGTTCGAATCTGGCCGCCCCGACCACGTCTCTTCGCAGCATTTTTGGGGTCTATACCAAACTTTGAAGGAGGGCCTATTTTCGAGGCAGATTACGCCTTGTATCAACCCCGCAGCGAAGTGCCCATTCGTTCCATTTGGTGATCAAATTTTGCGCCACATCAGGGCATGACTTCATAAGGTCTCGCATTTCAGTCGGATCGTTATCCATGTCGTAAAGTTCCCATGCATCATCTGTCATTGAAACCAGCTTCCATCTTCCGTCACGTACGGCGCGGCTGCCTTGATGTTCGAAAAAAAGAGGTTGATTGCGAGGCGTAGACACATTTTTTGAAAGTATAGGCAACAGGTTGATGCCTTCCATGGGTTTCACATGGATGCCTTTGTTTTTTTCGGGATAGAAAGCTCCGGCGACTTCTATCAGGGTTGGCATCAGATCTATGAGATGACAGGGCTGTGAGCGCAATGAACCGGTTTCCTTCATACTGGAAGGCCAATGGACAATGAACGGTGTGCGAATTCCTCCCTCGTGATTAAAATGTTTGTACATCCGCCATGGCGTATTGCTGGCATTGGCCCATGCGCTGCCGTAGCTGATGTAATCGCCAGGTTGGCCCATTTTTTTTAGCTCTTCGTTTTTGTGGAGGATGTTTTTGATGCTGCTTTGATTGTCGAATCCGTATGGGGACCACTCCCAGCAGGCTCCATTGTCACTCAGGAATATAATTAGGGTATTATCAAACTGATCATTGGATTTGAGATCGTCCATCACCCGTCCAATCGCTGAGTCCATACGATCGATCATTGCTGCGTAGACTGCCATGCGCCGGGCCAGATCGCGACGACGGTCTTCTGGCAAATCATTCCAAGCGGGATTGCTTTTTTCCGCGTATGGTGAGTTTCGCGCATATGATTTGGCTGGAACTATGCTGCGTGGTGTCAATTCAAGATCTTTGGGCACAAGGCCAAGGTTTTTTTGTTTTTTTAACCTGTTTTCACGAATGGCATCCCAACCCTTTTCAAAATAGGTGGCTTCATATTTAGCAATATCAGTCTCGTAGGCGTGCAGGGGAAAGTGCGGTGCATTGAAGGCCAGGTAGAGAAAGAAGCTTTTCCCTGCATTTCGTGCCTCCTTGATGAAATCAATCGAATAGTCAGCGAAGATATCTGTTGCGTAAAAAGTTCCGGGTTTTCCATCAGATGCCGATGTGTATGGTCGAGGTTTTCTGTCTGCTGGCAGTCGGGTGTAGAAAGGCTTTTCTTGCCAACAGGAATTATAGCCACCGAGCATTCCATAGAATTCATCAAATCCCCGGTCTGTGGGTTTCACATTCTGATTGTTGTGCAAATGCCACTTGCCGACCATGGATGTGTGATATCCTGCTTCGCGCAATACCTCCGCCAGCGTTACCGTGTCCGCTTGGATTGTGCCCCGATATCCCGGGGAATCGGGGCCCATGTCGTCCGACATTGCGCCTACTCCGGCTTGGTGTGGATGCAGACCTGTGAGCAATGATGCGCGCGACGGGCAGCAACGAGCCGCGTTGTAGAACTGAGTGAAACGTATGCCGCCAGATGCCAGGCTATCGAGATTGGGGGTCTGAATTTCCCCACCGTAACAGCCTAGGTCCGACCATCCAAGATCATCGGCGAGAATGAGAATGATATTTGGTTTGTCGCTCGCAGCGATGGACTCAAGGCAGATTGCCGCCATTATCCCAAAAATAATATGCAATCGCATGGATCAATTTATTGGTCATTGGCGACAAATGTCATGTTTTTTGTATCCTGACTTTTTTGAGCTGAGGCGAGGTTCCATATCATGAGCGGCACCTATTGCGTTTGCTTTGTTTTGCCCGGTTGTTTTTTGGGAAGTCCATAGCGATTGATCATGTTGTAAACCGTTCTGAGGCTGATATTAAGTCTTTTGGCAACTCTTCGACGGTTGCCCTGGCAGGCATCAAGCGCATTGATGAGTGAGGCTTTGGTAAGCGCCTCGATGCTTTCAGGTCTATCTGGCAAGTTGTTTTGATCTGATGACCTTTTGACTGACGGCTTGTTGAGGTATGCGAGATCACTTGGCCCGATGAGGCGATCATGGGTATGCGTGATGGCGTGCTCGAGTATGCTGTGAAGTTCTTCGATGTTGCCGGGCCACTCATGATCGCAAAGAATTTCCATGGCTTTGCTGGTGATGGTTGGGACCCGCAGGTGGCGGGTGGTGCAAAGGTGTGAAATTAGTTTTTCGCAGAGCAAAGGAATGTCCTGTGATCTTTGGGCAAGGCCCGGAACCGCCACATGGTAAACCGTTATTGCATACCAAAGATCGTGGCGAAGCTTTGATTGTGGCGGTTCATTTCCAAGGGTCGTCATGGATGTGATCAGCCGACAGGATTGCTCGTTCGGGGCCGACAGGTTTTTGGTGAGCCATTCAAGAAGTTGTTCCTGGGCCTTGCTTGAAAGGCATTGGATGTTTTCGATGTACAGTGTTCCGCCCTTGCAGGCTTCGATTTTAGGAGGAGTTCCTGCGATCGTGTGTCCGTTGTGGTTTGAGAGAGTTTTTCCGAAAAGTTCCTGCTCGACCCGGCTCGCGGGAGTATGTGACGCGTCGATGGAAACAAAACATGATTTGGATCGGGAGCTTTTGAGGTGGATCCACCACGCCACCGATTTTTTTCCTGAGCCGGCGGGCCCAGTGATTAGGACGGGTGAGTCGGTTTTTGCCGCATCGCGTGCGTCCGACATGGCTTGCCTCATGGCGGGCGATTGCCAACGTGGTTGGCTGGTCGGGCCTGCATGCATGGTAGGCGCTTGCCTTTGGTGATTGGCGATGGCGTGAAGGATGGCCGAAGAAAGCTGGGCTTGGGAGCAGGGCTTTGTGAGGTATTCGATGGCGCCTGCTTTCATGGCGAGCACGACCGATTGGATATCGTTTTTCGCGCTCAGCACGATGCATGGTGTTTGTGGGCGGCATTTTGCAACCTTACGAATAACTTCAATTCCATCACCGTTCGGGAGGTTTAGGTCGACCAAGACGGCATCGATCGGGACGGCCTTTTGCAGGAGATCAAACGCTTGTGAAAGGTTCGTGCAGACCAGGCATGTGATATGGTGACGTTCAAAGATTCCTTGGATGCGTTTCGTGCTTTGCGATTCGCCATCGACCAGCATGAGTGTGCGGTTTTCGACAAGATTTTCTTTGCCGCGAGTTTCGTCTGGCGTTTCGACACGATGAGATGTGGCGTACATGGTGTTTGATGCAATGGAAGTTCGTGCGCGGGAGGCCGTGTTCAATCTCCGTGATCACGCATGGGAAACTTGCTGTCGTCTAGGAGCAGTGTTGCGCTTTGCCATGAGGTTTTGGGTGTGGCTGTATTTTTTGCATGTTATTTCACCAACTGCCGCGTTGCCGTATCTTGTTTGTCGCCGATGTGTAGGACACCAACCACATGTCCAACCAAACACGCACCCAAATTGTTAACGGTCCAAGCCGTCGTCGCCCCCAGTCAATTCCTGATCCGCATGGATTAAAGAAGCGTTTGCTTGCTTGTTGTTTCGCTTTGCTTGGAAGTCTGACCCTTGCCAATGCCGCAGATGTAAAACTGGTTTGGAACGCCAACCCTGAGACTGACATCGCCTCGTACCGTTTGAGTTATGGAACGGTTTCAGGTCAGTACAATCAGGTCAAGGAAGTGGGTCGCGACACGAGTGCGCTTGTCACCAATCTTGATGCTGGTCGCACTTATTATTTTTCCGTCGCTGCCGTGAATTACGCTGGCATGCAGAGTGATCCATCAGCTGAAGTTTCGTATCAAACGCCGCCGCTTTATTTCAATCTCAACTTGGCATGGAATCCCAATCCTGAGACCGACATTTCCGCTTATCGCTTGAGCTACGGAACTTCCTCGGGTCAATACAATCAAGTGGTGGATGTGGGTCGCAATACTCGTGCGACCGTGAGTAATTTGGAGCAGGGAAAGACCTATTACTTTGCCGTGACGGCGGTGAACTATGCCGGCATGGTCAGCGATCCTTCGAGCGAGTTGATTTACAATGGAGCACCCGCCATTGCCGCGACTTC
>CAZXHZ010000114.1:0-7082 GCA_964639755.1 uncultured Luteolibacter sp.
CACCTGAAACAGGCGATTTCCATGGATCATACCTTTATCGAGGCCGCCAAAGAAGATCGCGATCTGGTCGGCATCGGCCCGCTCGATTGAGCCCATCAGTCGCCCACCTCAGTCAAAATCAGGCGAAAGGTGATAGAAAACTCAAGATGTCGTCTTGCGCAGTTCGCTAAAGATGCGATGATTGCCTTTCAGGACATCCTGCCGCATTACTGCAATCTTAACAAAGAAAACCATGACTGATTCAGCTTCATCTCTCGATAATGCCGTCGGCACCACCGGCGCCCCATCCGTCTCACAAGCCGCCAACGACTTGCGCGTTGCCGCTGGTGAAAAAGCCCGCGAATTCGTCCACACCGCCGAGTCAAAAGCCTCGGCAATCAAAGAGCGCGCTATCGAATCCGCCCAACATTTCCGTCAAACCGCTTCTGAAAAATCCCAACATCTTCGCGAAGCCGCTGTCGAACAATGGCAGGAAACCCGCGTGAAAGCGCAGGAGCTCCACTCGACTGCCGAAGATTACATTCGCCAAAACCCCACAAAATGCGTTTTGGGCGCGCTCGGCGTCGGATTCCTCATCGGACTCATCACCCGCCGCTGATCTTTGCACTCCCCACCCTGGAAATTGCGGGAATTCGCATCGGCTGATTTTAAAAAATGCCGAACGATCAAGTGCCACACATTCCTCCCATTTCATGCAAGATCCAACTTCACAAGCCGCGCCCATGACCAACGAATCAGGACGTGTTCCATCAAACTGGATCGAAGCCCTGCTTGCCATCGCCAGTTCGCGCGCCGAGTTGATCCGCATCGAAGCCAAGGAAGCCGCGCGCAAAAGCTCTAACAAACTGGCACGCATCATCGCAGCCATCCTGTGCATTACCTTCGGATGGTCATTGCTTCTTGCTGGCTGCATCGGCGCACTTTCAAAACTCGCGAAGTGGCCATGGTTTGAGGTCGCACTCGCCATCGGCGCCATCCACATCGTCTTGGCCTACATCCTCCTGCGCAAATCATCCGTCACCACCACAGTACTCTTCCCAGTGACACGCGCCGAATTCCAAAGAGACCGCGAATGGATCGAAAAACTGCAGAAAAATCCGAAGTCGAACGCCTGATCCGACTCAGCGCCGCCGCCCGTTCGCGACTCGCCCACGATGCCATCGCACTTCGCGAGAAGCTCGATGTGCCCGCTCGTATCCGCCACTCACTGCAGGAAAAACCCGGCCTCTGGGTCACCGGATCCATCGTATCAGGCCTGGCCGCCAGCTTGCTCTTCAGGCGCAAAAAATCCACGCGTGCTGAAAAATCACGCGGCCTCACCAAAACGATCCTTGGTCTCACCTTGACCACCGCACGCCCGCTGTTGAAGATCTGGCTAGGTGATGCACTTCGAAAGTGGCTCACCCAACGCATCGCCTCATCGCCGGTTTCCAACTCGACAAGCCATCGCCAAGGCGAACCGAGCCAAATCCTTTCCAACAAGCCCCATGTCCACCCATCAGGTCCTCGATCATGTTGACCAATATCTCCAGATCGGTCGTGAATATGACTGCTCGGATGTTCACCTCGCCACCGGCTACCCGCCCGCCTGGAGACGTTTTGGCACCTTGTCGCCCATCTGGGATGACCACGATCCACTGACGCCGGAACAGGCCGAAAAACTTGCACGGTCCTTTCTTTCGGAAACCGAGTGGACCCGTCTCGACCAACGAGGCGACATCGACTTTGCCTACTCTTCTCCCAACGGCCGTTACCGCGCATCGGTTATCAAACAACGGCTTGGCTATGACATGGTGTTCCGCATCATCAACAGCAACGTCCGCTCAATTGAAGACATTGGCTTACCGCTTGAACACATCCTGCCGCTCACCCGTTATCAAAACGGACTGGTACTCGTCACAGGATCTGTTGGCTCGGGAAAATCCACCACACTTGCCGCTCTCGTTGATTTCATCAACCGGGACCGCGAGGACCACATCCTCACCCTCGAAGACCCGATCGAATATGTGTTCGAATCAAAAGGCTGCCATGTGAACCAGCGCGAAGTGCACACTCACACAGAGTCCTTCGCGAAAGCTCTGCGTGGCGCCCTGCGGGAGGATCCCGATGTGATCATGGTCGGTGAAATGCGCGACCTCGAAACCATCCAACTCGCCCTCACCGCCGCCGAAACCGGCCACCTTGTCCTGGGCACACTCCACACCGGCAACGCCCCACGCACACTCGATCGCGTGCTCGATGTGTTCCCAACCGACCAACGTGATCAAATCCGCATCATGGTCTCGGAATCCCTGCGTGGCATTCTCTCCCAACAGCTCGTGCCGCGAGCAAGTGGCAATGGCCGCGTGTTGGCACTCGAATTGCTCGTAAATACCCCTGCCGTATCCAACTGCATCCGCGAAGGTAAAACCTACATGCTTCCAGGGGTGATGCAGACCGGAAAAAATGTCGGCATGATCACCATGGACGAATCCCTGCGAAAACTTTATGTCGATGGCTTGATCACACGTGAGGAAGCACTCTTTCGCTCCGACGACAAAGCCCAAATGAAGGTGTTTTTCCAATCCTGATCCTTCAAATTTTTGCAAATTTCACGTCCACACTGACCCACCATGGCACGCATCGACGAATTCTTTCGCTACCTGATCGCGAACAAAGGATCCGACCTACACTTATCCGAAGGCCAGGCCCCGAAAATCCGCGTCCACGGATCCGTCACCGCGATTCCAGACAAAGAAGTGCTTTTCGGTGACGACTTCAAAAACCTTCTGGGAGAAATTTGCGACCCCGCGGCCTTCAAACGATATCTTGAGGTGGGTGATCTCGACTTCGCCTACGAGATGGATGAAAACTCACGCTTTCGCTGCAATTATCTGAAACAACAAAACGGTCTTGGCGCGGTCTTCCGTCTCATTCCCACCGAAATCGCCTCACTTGAATCTCTGGGAGTGCCGGAAGTCGTCAAAGAGTTCGGTCACATGCGCTCCGGACTGATTCTGGTCACAGGTCCCACCGGCTCCGGCAAATCAACCACACTTGCCGCGCTGCTCGATTACATCAATTCGAACTTCAGCCGTCACATCATCACGGTCGAAGAGCCCATCGAATTCGTTCATCGCAATAAAAAATCGATCATCACACAGCGGGAAGTACCGATCCAGACGCCATCGTTCGCCGATGGCCTCCGTGCGGCACTGCGTGAGGATTCCGATATCGTGCTTGTTGGCGAGATGCGGGATTTGGAAACCATTTCACTCGCCCTCACCGCCGCTGAAACCGGCCTTCTCGTATTCGGTACACTTCACACGAACAACGCGCGAAAAACCGTCGACCGCATCATCGACGTGTTTCCTGCTGATCAACAATCACAGGTTCGCACCATGCTCGCAGCGTCCTTGCGTGGCGTGGTCGCCCAATTGCTCTGCAAGCGCATCGACAAACCCGGCCGCACCGCCGTCCACGAAATCATGTTCGCAACGCCTGCCGTATCCGCGATCATCCGTGAAGGTGCGACCCAAAAACTCTATGATGTGATCACCGGCGGCAAAAGCGAAGGCATGCAGTTCATGGACGAATCGATCTGGTCAAAACTCCGCGAAGGCATGATCTCGCCCGAGGAAGCCTACATGAAGTCGATCGACAAAACCCGCTTCAAACGCTTTCTGCCGGAAAACATGAGCCATCTGGGTGACGCCTCGGGTGAAAACCCCATGAGTCACTGAGGCCAGCACGGCCAAATCGGGAATCATAACGCATTCGCGCGCGAAAACTTAAGTCGCACGCAGGGCCTCTAGCGCTTGCAAGGCCTCTCTCCCCAGTGTATTCCCTCCAGCGCGGCGGGTCCCCGCCCCATCCCCAAGCCTCTCATGATCAAGTGGATTCTGCAAAAAATCGTCGGCAGCAAAAATCAACGCGAAGTTCGCCGCATCCGCCCGACGGTTGCCCGCATCAATGAAATCGAGGAAGCCCTGCAAAGGGAAACCGACGAGAAATTGCGGGAAATGACCCGCATGTGGCAGTCGCACCTTGCCCGCTACCACTCGCTCGAAGCGCCGCCCAAGCCGGCCGTGGAACGGATGTCGCCCGAGGAACTCGCAGTCACCGCACAAAAAATCGAAACACGCATCGCAGCCCTGCGCGCCGAATTTACCCAACTCCCTTCATCGGTCGACGCAAGCCCCGAATCCATCGAAGCCGCCAAGACCGCTTTCAATCAAGCTGCGGAAAATTTCCCCAAGGCTCGCGCGAAATACCTCGAGCAGATTTTACCCGAAGCCTACGCGGTCGTAAAAAACGCCGCACGCCGGATGTGCGGCACCACCATCACCGTCAATGGTCACCCAATCCTCTGGGAAATGGTCCACTTCGATGTCCAGCTGGTCGGCGGCATCGCGCTCCATCGCGGCATGATCGCCGAAATGCAAACCGGCGAAGGCAAAACCCTCGTCGCAACTCTGCCTGTGTATCTCAACGCCCTCACCGGTCTCGGCGTACACATCGTCACCGTCAACGATTACCTCGCACGCCGCGACTCGGACTGGATGGGCGCACTCTATCGCTACCTCGGCCTCAGCGTCGGTTGCATTCAAAATCAAATGCCGCCATGGGAACGCCGCGAGGAATACGCCTGCGACATCACCTACGGCACCAACGCGGAGTTTGGCTTCGATTACCTGCGCGACAATGGCATGGCTTCCACCAAGGATGAACAGGTCCAGCGCGGCCACTACATTGCCATCATCGACGAAGTCGACTCGATCCTCATCGACGAAGCACGCACACCCCTCATCATTTCAGGCCCCTCGTCCCACTCGTCGCAACAATACGACAAGTACAAACCCGCTGTCGAACAACTCGTCAAACGCCAGACCCAACTCTGCAACGATATCGCCAACGAGGTAAAAAAACTCATCGATGCGGGCGACAAGGAAGACGCCGGACGCGCCCTCTTCAAACTAAAGCTCGGCCAACCCCGCAACCGTCAACTCATGCGCTTCATGGAGGAACCGGAAATGCGCCGCCTCCTCGAAAAGGCCGAACTCTCGTTTCATCAGGACGCCCAGAAAAAGGAACTCTTCGATCTCAAGGAAGAACTCTATTTCGTCATCGACGAAAAGAGCAACGACTCCGACCTCATGGAAATGGGCCGTAACTTCCTCTCACCCGGCGATCCTGACGCCTTCACCCTTCCCGACCTCGGCACGCTTTACGCCGACATCGACACGAATAGCGAATTCAACGACGCGCAGAAATCCGCCGCCAAGGACGCCCTCCAGGTTCGCATGGATTCACAGGCGGAAAAAATCCACAACATCTCCCAACTCCTCAAAGCTTACTGCGTTTTTGAAAAGGATGTGCAGTACGTCGTGAAGGACGACAAGGTCATCATCGTCGACGAAAATACCGGACGCGAAATGCCAGGCCGCCGTTGGTCGGACGGACTTCATCAGGCGGTCGAAGCGAAGGAAGGCGTGGCCATCGAGAAGGAAACCCAAACCTTCGCGACCATCACGATTCAAAATTACTTCCGCCTCTACGAAAAGCTCGCGGGCATGACCGGCACCGCCGAAACCGAAGCCGCCGAGTTCCACGACATTTATCGCCTCGATGTCCTGCCTATCCCCACCAACCGCCCCAACACACGCATCGATGAAAACGACCAGGTCTTTAAGACCCGTCGTGAAAAGTTCAATGCAGTGATTTCGAAAATCGAGGAGGCACACACAAAGGGCCAACCCTGCCTCGTCGGCACCGCCTCGGTGGAATCCTCCGAAACCCTTTCGCGCATGCTGAAGCGTGCGAAGATCCCTCACTCGGTCCTCAACGCGAAGTTCCACGAGCAGGAAGCGGAAATCGTTTCGCGCGCAGGCCAAACCGGCGCGGTCACAGTTTCGACCAACATGGCCGGTCGCGGCACCGACATCAAACTCGCATCCGGCGTCGCCGAACTCGGCGGACTCTTCGTGATCGGCACCGAACGCCACGAATCACGCCGCATCGACCGCCAGCTCCGCGGCCGCTGCGCCCGCCAAGGCGACCCCGGCCGCTCGCAGTTCTTCATCTCGTTCGAAGACGACCTCATGCGCAACTTCGCCGCCGCTGACCGCATGACCGCGATGATGGAACGCTTCGGCATGAAGGAAGGCGAAGCGCTCGAACACTCGTGGCTCAACAAGTCCGTCGAGACCGCCCAAAAACGCGTCGAACAACGCAACTACACCTGGCGCAAACGTGTGCTCGATTTCGACGATGTGATGAACATGCAACGCGAAGTCGTCTACGGCTATCGCAACGAAGTCCTCACGACCGAAGTCCCGCGCGATCTTGTCACCGAAATCATCAACGAAACCATCCCCTCATTCGTCACCAACTTCCTTGCCGATCAGGAAGGTGAGCCCGACCTCACAAGCCTCGCCCAACAGGTCAACAGCACCCTGCCCCTCGGAGTCAGCACCGACGATTTCGCCTCGGCCACCGATGCATCATCCATCGCCGCGATCCTCGTTGCAAAAGTCAGCGAAGCCTACGAGGCCCGCGTTGGCTCACTCCCCGCCGAGGTCCTCGACCAAGAGGAGCGCCGCATGGTGCTCGCCGCCATCGACAAGCAATGGCAGGAACACCTCTACAACATGGATGCCCTCCGCGAAGGCGTTGGCCTCCGCGCGCAAGGCCAGAAGGATCCGCTCATCGAATACAAAAACGAAGCCTACGAACTCTTCGTCACGCTCATGGATTCGATCAAGCGCGAGGCCCTGCAAAACCTCTTCCGCTCAGCCGCCAACCTCGAGGCATTCCTCAAACAACTTCACAGTCAACCGCAACAACTCCAAGGCGGCGAGGAAAGCCTCACACGAAGCAACATCCCCGCAACAGGCGACTCAATCAAAGCCCCTGGAACGGACTCTGACGAAGTTCCAAAATTGAAGCTCAATCTACCCAAACGCAAACCCAGTTTCTCCATCGAAACCACTGGCAGAAACGCCCCCTGCCCCTGCGGATCCGGCAAAAAATTCAAGCAATGCTGCGGCAAGGAAAGCTGATATTCATCTTGACCATCGGCAAGCACGACCATATCTCTGCCG
>CAZXHZ010000115.1:0-10719 GCA_964639755.1 uncultured Luteolibacter sp.
AGTCGACGCCATCAAGGGCAGGGTCTTCAGCAAGTGCGCGCATGAAATCGCACTGGCCGCCCGCGCCGGTGGCAGCGACCCGGCCGCCAACGCCCGACTCCGCACCGCCATCGAAAATGCGAAAGCCGTCTCCATGCCCAAAGACAACATCGAACGCGCCATCAAAAAAGGCAGCGGCGAACTCGGCGGCGAGGGCATCCAGGAAGTCACCTACGAAGGCTACGGCCCATCCGGCATCGCCTTCATCATCGAAATGGCCACCGACAACCTCAACCGCTCAGCGGCCGACCTCCGCTCGATTTTTTCGAAAAACGGCGGCTGCGTCGCCACCCCCGGCAGCGTCGCGTTTCAATTCGAACGCAAAGGCGAAATCCGCATCCCAATGCACGCGATCGATGAAGCCGATCTCATGGAACTCGCCATCGAAGCTGGCGCCGACGATGTGCAAAACGACGGCGATGATCACCTCATCCTCACCGCTCCCAACGAACTCGGCACGGTCGCCAATGCCCTGCGCGCCGCCAACCTCAAACCCACTTCGGAGAAACTCATTTCCATCCCCAAAAACCAAAGCGTGGTCGACGACGCCGACACCGCACGCCGCATCATCAAGCTCCACGACCAACTCGACGATTACCCCGACACGCTGAATGTCTTCACCAACTTCGAAGTCGCCGACGAAATCCTCGATCAACTCGCCCAGTAAAACCCACCCCACCCCTTTCCCCCATTTCAACACGGATGAGCAAAAAGCAATCTGACGAAACCCAGCCGCCCGCACGCAAACGCGCGGCGAAAAAGACCGCGACCACAAAAAAAGTCGCAGTCAAAAAAACCGCCACCAAGACCGCCAAAACAAAGGCTGTCGCCGCGAATCTTGATCCGGTAGCCACCGATGCGCCGGCTCTAAAAAAACGCGCGGTACGCAAAAAAGTCGAAGCCGCTGAGGCCATTCCAACCGCATCTCCCGCACCCGCGCCACCAGCGACTTTCGAGGAAACCCGCAAAATCGGACGCGTGCCCGGCGGCGGACGCGTGATCACACACCAAAGTTCCGATCAACGCGAGCAAGCGACGCCTTCGCCGCAGGCACCTTACGAACAACACCATCATCACGAACGACAAGTTCCACACGCGGGTGGCGACGGACAGCAACGCGACAGCCGCAGCAAACGCCGCCGCGATAAACGCAAACGCCGCGGCGCACCATTTCAAAAAGATGGCCCGCGCGGCGAACACCAAGAACCACGCAACGGTGAATTCGAAGAGCGCCGCCCGATCGTTCTCGCCGGACCAAAAATCGCCGTCGATGGCATGCTCGAACTCGCACCCAAAGGTTTCGGCTTCCTGCGCGTACCCCACAAAAATTTCGAACAGGCCCGCGACGATGTCTTCGTCTCGCCGGAAAGCATCCGCAAAAACAACCTGCGCGTTGGCCAGTGGATCCACGGCAACTACCAGGAAGGCCCGCGCGGTCCCCAACTCGTCGAAGTCACCGCCGTCAACGGCACACCGCCCGAAGAAGCCGCGAAGTTCCCGCACTTCGACGAACTCAAGGCGATCAATCCGACCAAACGCATCAGCTTCGAAACCACGCCCGAACGCTTCACCACCCGCGTCGTCGATATCATGGCGCCCGTCGGTCGCGGCCAGCGCGGACTCATCGTTTCGCCACCACGCTCGGGCAAAACCACCCTCCTGCTCCACATGGCCGAAGCCGTGCGCGAGAAATACGACGAGTCGATCCACCTCATGGTCCTGCTTGTCGATGAACGCCCGGAGGAAGTCACCGAATTCCGCCGCGCACTGCCAGGAGCGGAAATTTACGCAAGCTCCAACGACGAGCAGCCGCGCAACCACTGCCGCATCGCCGAGCTCGCAATCGAACGCGCCAAACGCCTCGTCGAGGCCGGCAAGGATGTGTTCCTGCTGATGGATTCGATCACCCGCCTCGCCCGAGCCTACAACAACACGATGAACAATCGCGGGCGCGGCACCGGCTCCGGCGGCATCACGATCGGCGCGCTCGAAGTCCCGCGCCGGCTCTTCGCCGCCGCCCGCAACACCCGCGGCGGAGGCTCACTCACGATCCTCGCCACCGCCCTTATCCAAACGAACTCCCGCGCCGACGAGGCAATCTTCATGGAGTTCAAAGGCACCGGCAACATGGAGCTCGTGCTCGATCGCAAAATTGCCGAAAACTACATCTACCCGGCCGTCGACATCTTCAAATCCGGCACCCGCCGCGAAGAACTCCTCATTCCCGATCACATGCTCCACAAAATCCACCTCATCCGCCGCGGGCTATCCGGCCACCGCCCGGTCGAGGCAATGGAACGCCTGCTCTTCTTCCTCAAGAAGTTCCCCAACAACCCGCAAATGCTCCTCGAAATCAAAGGTTGATGCTGCAAAACCCTGCAAAATGCCGTGTTTTTAGCGACCCAGCCCAGATTCCGGCTTGACCGCTCCCATCGAAAAGTTGAGCTTGGCACGCTTCATTCACAGCCTCCACACCCGCTCCATTTTCAGCCCTCAACTCTTGGGCAACCCCACCCCCCTTTCACCCGAAATCCATGTTCAAAAAACTTTTTTCCAGCCTGTTTTCCAGTGACATCGGCATCGACCTCGGCACCGCCAACACGCTCATCAATGTGAAGGACCACGGCATCGTTCTGCGCGAACCTTCCGTGGTCGCCGTGAAGTCCGGCACCAACGAAGTTCTCGCCGTCGGCGACGATGCCAAACGCATGCTTGGCCGCACTCCCGGCAATATTGTTGCGATCCGTCCGCTCAAGGATGGTGTGATCGCCGACTTCGAAGTCACCGAGGCCATGCTCCGCCACTTCATCCGCAAGGTGAACAAAGGCCGCCGCTCAAACCCGCGCGTGCTCATCGCCATTCCGTCCGGCATCACCGAAGTCGAACGCCGCGCCGTGCGCGAATCTGCCGAACAGGCCGGCGCCCGCGAAGTCTACCTCATTGAGGAACCAATGGCCGCCGCCATCGGCGTCGGACTCCCCGTTCAGGAAGCCTCAGGCAACATGATCGTCGACATCGGCGGCGGCACCACCGAAGTCGCGCTAATCTCGCTCTCCGGCATCGTTTACGCTCGCAGCGTTCGCACCGCCGGCGATGAACTCGACGAAGCGATCATCCAGTACATGAAGCGCGCCTACAATCTGATGATCGGCGAACGCACCTCCGAAGAAATCAAAATCCGCCTCGGCTCGGCAGCACCACTTCCCAAAGAACTCACCATGGATGTGAAAGGTCGCGACCTCGTCGCCGGCCTACCCAAAACCATCACCATCACCTCGCAGGAAATCCGCGAAGCCATGGCTGATCCACTCAGCGCCATTGTCGACGCAGTCCGCACCACTCTCGAACGCTGCCCGCCGGAACTTGCCGCCGATCTCGTCGACCGCGGTATCGTTCTCGCTGGTGGCGGCGCCCTGCTCAAGGGCTTCGACCGTCTCCTGCGCGAGGAAACAGGCCTCCCCGTCCACATCGCCGAGGATCCCCTCAGTGCTGTGGCGGAGGGCACAGGCAAAGCGTTGCAGGAGCTCGCGCTTCTCAAGCGAGTCACCAACTCCGAGCGCTGAGCGGCACCTCGGATCCCACCCGGCCATGAAGCCGCTCAATCTCATCGCATTGCTGCTCTTCTTAGGCGGCGCCCTGTGGGCGCTGACCCGCAGCGATCGTGTGATTCGCGGCATGCAAGCCTCTTACTACTCGGCCATCTCACCCTTTCTGCACACCGGTTCTTCGTTCGAAACCCGAGCCCGCGAATTTCTCACCGATACAAAAAGTGCCAAAACTCTCGAGCTGGAACTTCGCCAAGCCCGCAGTGAACTCAATCGCCTTGCGCTCATCGAATCCCGCTTCAAATCACTCGAGGCGGAAAACAACGAACTCCGCCACGCACTCGGTTTCAAACAATCCACCGGCTTCCATCTCGTCGCGGCAAACGTCACCCGACGCAACCCGACCACCTGGTGGCAAACCGTCGAGATCGATGCCGGCACGAACGATGGCGTGCGCAACCACCTGATGGTCCTTTCCAAGGATGGGCTCGTCGGCATGGTTGAACGCACCGATACCTCCGGCAAACTTTCCTCGGTCCTCCTGCTCACCGATGAGAAATGCCAAGTTGCATCTCGCATCGAAGGCTCACCCGAAGTTGGCATCCTCTGCGGTCATCGTGGCACCCCCGATGGCGACGCGCTGCTCCGCCTTCGCTTCCTCTCACCCAACGCCGCCGTCCAGCAAGGACAACGCGTTTTCACTTCCGGTCGCGGAGGAGTCTTTCGCGCCGACATCCTTCTTGGAACCATCGACTCCGTCGAAAAAGGCGCGCTGGATTCCGAAGCTCTCGTCCGACCCTCGGTGAACTTCGCGGATCTTGGCGCGGTATTTGTGGTACTGCCCGCCGACTCCTGACCCGTGATCCGCTTTTCAATCGTCACCATTCTGCTTCTGCTCGCGGCATTCGCCGCACAGCAGTTCCTGCCGGCATTCACGGGCTTCCACCACTCTCGGATCCTTCTCGTACATGTCACGTTCCTCTGCTGCGCCGCAGCCTCCGGCCAACCACTCATGCTGTTGCTGGCCTTCATCAGCGGCTTCCTTTGGGACGCGCAATGCACCCTTACTCCACACCCAGGCGATCCCACTATTTACACCCAACCCACGGAGTCGCTCCACTTTGGTTATTCAATTCTGCTCTTCGCAGCAGCAGGCTACCTGATGCAATGCGTTCAGCCGCTTCTCCGCCAAGGCAAATGGCTCCTCACCACCGCACTCATCGGACTCACCCTGATGCTCTACCTCACGATTGAATGCGGACTCATCGGTTTCATCCGCGGCGAGCTAGAAATCAACCGCCCAACCTTTCTTAAAATCCTCTTCATCTCGCTTCTCACCACGCCGCTCGCACTCCCGCTGCTAGGGCTGGTCTGCCGGACCGCCCGTGCCTGCGACTGCCTCAGCGAAGCGGAGCCAAAACGCAAACGCAAACGCAACCGCTGACCAAGCACCGATGGAAACCATTTCAAAGTTCCGAATCTACCTGCTCACGGCACTCGTGCTGGGCGGCTTCGGCGTGCTTGTCAACCGGCTCCACGAATTCCAGATCGAACGCCGCCATGAATTTCTCGGCCGCATTCCTGGCAATCAAAGCGTCACCATCCGTGAGCCAGGAATCCGCGGCAAGATCACCGACCGTAACGGTGTCCTTCTCGCACACAATCAGCGCCAATACGAAATATCATTCAACCTCGCGGAAATCCATCAAGCTTACCTCGCGGAACAACATACAAAAAACAAATCTGAGTCAGAAAAAAACAAAGACATCGTTTCCATCGTCAACGAAACCACAATCGCCCAACTCCGCAAACTCGGTCTCGCGCGCAACTACAACGCAGCGGCACTCCGCTCTCACTATTTGACCCACGGCGGCCTGGTTCCCTTCCGCTATCGCACCGATCTGAATTTCGCGGATTTCTCAAAATTTGCCGAACATGGCTCCAAGCTCCCTGGCGTGCAGCTCGCACTTCGCCCACAACGGCACTATCCGCTGGGCGCCCTGGCCAGCCATGTGATCGGCTACCTGAAACAGTGGGAAAAAGGCGACATCAAAAGCAGCAGTGGCCACAAATTCGACCATTACATCGGCAACGAAAAAGGCATCGCCGGTATCGAATCGTCCATGGATTCGATTCTGAACGGCCCCGAAGGCATCAAGACCATCGTTAGAAATGAAAAGGGCCGTGTAATTCGCATGACGGATTACACCAAGCCTGGAACAGGAGCGACACTTCGCCTGACCATCGACGCACGCAAACAGTATTTGCTGGAAAATGTCCTGCGCCTGGCCGGGCGTGCCGCCGGCGTGATAATGGATCCGAATACCGGGGAAATACTGGCCATGGCTTCAGTGCCCGATTACGATCCCAACGCCTTTATCCCCAGCATCACAAGCAAACGCTGGAAAGGCTACAACGAAAACAAACTCCTTTCCCCGCTAACCAACCGCGCCATCTCGGAATATGCACCGGGATCAACCATGAAACTCGCCACGGCCATCGCAGGAGCCATCCATGATCAAGCCGATCGTTCATTTTCTTGCGACGGCTACGTGGCTTACGGCAAACATCAAATCGGTTGTTGGATCTGGAACAAAAGCAAGGGCAGCCACGGTTCTCTCACTCTGCCAGAAGCCATTCAAAAGTCCTGCAATCCCTATTTCAACAAACTCGCAAATTCAATTGGCTGGCGTGATTTGGTCCAAGGCTGTGGCAAAGTTGGCCTTGGCAAACCCACCGGCGTGGAACTGCCCGGTGAAAAACCCGGCATCCTGCCCGGCAGCGATACTTGGCTGAATTCACATCCGGGCGCAAACATGAGCGCCGCTCTCACCGCCATGCTCTCGATTGGACAAGGCGACTCGATGGCCACTCCGCTCCAAATTTGCGCCATGACCACCAGCATCGCCAATGGCGGCACTTACCTCCAACCGCGCATTGTAAAATCCGCCATTTCCGAAGAAGGAAAAGTTCTCATCGCCGATAAACCCAAAGCTATCCGCAACCTCATCAACGAGGGCGTGAAAGCCGCCGATATGCAACTCATCCGCAAGGGCATGTGGCTCGCCGTCAACTCACCCGGAGGCACTGCGGGAAAGGTTAAAATCAGCGAAGCCGAAGTCGCCGCCAAAACAGGGACCGCCCAAACCGTCGAAAACGGCAAAAAATCCAACAACTCTTGGGTCACCAGTTTCGCTCCCTTCGAAAAGCCGCGCTACGTGGTCTGCGTGCTTGTCCAAAATGCAGGCTCGGGCGGTGGTGTCTGCGGTCCATTGGTCAACCTGATCTACAAGGACCTTTTTGCCGAAGAAAAAGGCCAACGCCTTGCGCTTCGACCTCAAACCGAGTTCGCTGGCAACACCGACCGAATCGAACACATCGATCCTCCGAAAAACGCCTTGGCCAAAACCTCAAAACGCTCACAAAAATCGGATGAAAATCAGGACGATGGTGAAAACGGCGAGGAAACCGATACAGTCTCTAACACATCCACCAACAACATCAACCCACCCATACCCACTCTCACACCGGAAATCGACTCCGAGGGAACTGTCATCCCAAGGGCTCTTCCGGTAAACGAACCCTGATCCGCAACACGCGACAAACATTCAACATCAACACATCATCATGATTCAACACATCAAAAGACTACTCGGCATTGGCAAGCCCGACCCCATGCGCGGCAACAGCCTCATCATCAATGTGGAAAAACTCGAACGCCGCGTCGCTCTCCTCGAAGACGGCATCCTCGAAGAATATTCGGTCGAACGCGAAGGCGACCAGAACATTGTTGGAGGCATCTTCAAAGGGCGCGTCAAAAACATCGAGCCAGGCCTCAAGGCGATGTTTGTCGATATCGGCCTCGACAAAAATGCCTTCCTTCACTTCTGGGATGCCATCCCCGCCGCACTCGATGCCGGACTCGAGGAAATCCAACGCGAAGGCAAAAAAAAGAATGCGAAGAAAATCACCTCCAAGGACATCCCCAGCATCTATCCCGTAGGTTCAGAAATTGTAATCCAGGTTTCCAAAGGCCCCATCGGCACGAAAGGCCCGCGCGTCACCACCAACATCTCGCTCGCCGGGCGATATCTGGTCCTCATGCCCTACACGGAACAATTCGGCATCTCGCGCAAAATCGAAGACCCGAAAGAGCGCACCCGTCTCCGCAAGATTGTCCAAAAACTTTCGGTACCCGAAGGCATGGGTGTCATCATGCGCACCGTCGCCCAAGGCACCCGCGCACGCCACTTCGTGCGCGACCTCGCGATGCTCCTTGAGCAATGGGATGAAATCGAAGCCCGACGCGAAGCCAATCCCGCACCCTCCTGCATCTTCCAGGAACCCGGTCTCATCGAGCGCTCGGCCCGCGACTTTCTCACCGATGAAGTGAACCAAGTGATCTGCGACGATGCACACACCACCGAAATCATCCGCGAAATAGCCGGCAAAATCTCCCGCCGCGCAAAACGCCGCATCCATCACCTGCCCACCTCGACCCAACCAATTTTTGAACGCATCAACATTCAAAAGCAAATTGACGAGGCTTTCTCACGCCAAGTTTGGCTGCCCTGCGGCGGTTACGTGGTCATCGATGAAACCGAGGCGCTGATCTCCGTCGATGTGAACACCGGCCGCAACCGCGGCGCCAAGGATGTCGACAAGATGATCCTCGAAACCAACATCGAGGCCGCACGCGAAGTCGCACGCCAACTCCGCCTCCGCAACATCGGCGGTCTCGTCGTGATCGACTTCATCGACATGCGCCACCGCAAGGATCAGCAATCGGTCTACAAGGCGATCAAAGACCGTCTCAAAAAGGACAAGGCCAAGACCCAGGTCCTGCAAATCTCGCCCATCGGCCTCATGGAAATGACGCGCCAACGCCTCAACGAATCCCTCCGCGATTCGATGTACGAACCTTGCCCCTACTGCCAAGGCCGCGCCCGCGTGAAAACCCCCATGACAATGTCGGTGGAAATCCAACGCCGTCTCAATACGGTCATCCAGAAACACCGCGACACGGTCGGTGATATCATCATTGTCGTTAACTCCGATGTGCTCAATCGCTTCAAAAGCGAGGATTCACAACTGCTTCTTGAGCTCGAGCGCTCCCACTCCGGGCGCCTGATCTTCCGCTCGGATCCAAGCCTTAATCGGGAGCGATTCGCGATAATCGACGCGAAAACCGAAAAAACCCTCGATCAAGACTGAGGAAAAAATATCACTAACAGCATATTCATTCTCAAAACTCACTCCCGACCCACCAACACCCCCCAGCCATGTCTCGCAAAACAAAACTTATCTGCACGCTTGGACCCGCCACCGAATCGGACGAAATGATCGGTGCGCTGATCGATGCGGGCTGCAATGTCTTCCGTCTTAACATGAGTCATGCGAAGCACGAGTGGGCTGCAGAGATGGTTCGGCGGGTACGCAGGCAATCACAACAACGCAAGGCGAACATTGCCGTGCTATTCGATCTCACCGGCCCGTCCATTCGCACCGGCGACCTGCCCACGCCGCTAGAACTCGCAGAGGGCGATGTCGTGGAATTCCGTAAAGAAGGCACAAACGCCACCACGGAGAAATCCACCACGGTGAATTACGAAGGTTTGATGAATGATGTCTCGGTCGGCAACACGCTGGTTGTCGATAACGGTGCGCTGCTCATGCGCATCGACGAAGTCCAAGCCGACCGCATTCTCTGCAGCGTCAGGACTCCCGGCACGATGGGTTCACGCCGTCACATCAACCTCCCTGGTGTCCGGCTAAACCTCCCTGCCCTCACCGAAAAAGATCACCGCGATCTTGCTCTCGCAGTCGAATGTGAAGCGGATTACATCGCCGGATCATTCGTTCGCGATGCCGCCCATGTCCGCGAACTCAGGGAAACCATGAAGTCACTCGAAGGCGATGCGCAGATCATTGCCAAAGTCGAGGACCAGGAGGCCGTGCGCAATATCGACGCGATCATCCGTGAAGCGGATGTCATCATGATCGCACGCGGAGACCTCGGCACCGAAGTGGAATTTGAGGAACTTCCAATTCTCCAACGCCGAATCATCAAGCGCTGCCACGACCTCGGCACCCGCGTCATCGTTGCCACACACTTGCTGGAATCAATGATCCAACAACCGACTCCCACTCGCGCGGAAGTCACCGATGTGATGAACGCCGCATACGAAGAGGCCGATGCACTGATGCTCTCCGGCGAAACCTCGGTTGGCCGCTACCCCCTGCGCTGCGTCGAAGCACTCGTGCGGATCTCCACCCGCATCGAACGCTCCGGCGGTCATGGCTTCGGTCAAGGCATGCTGCTGCGCGATGAACGGCAAAAAACCGCCCGCGCCGCAGTCACGCTCGCCGACTCGCTGCCGGATGCGCGTCTTGTGGTCCTCACCCGCCGCGGCGTACTCGCCAATCAAGTCGCCATGATCCGTCCGCGCACTGCGGGCTTCTATGCCGTCACCCCCAAGGAGTCGGTTTGCCGAAAGATGGCCCTCACTCGCGGCATTCATGCCATCAAACTCGCCTTCTCCTCCAACATCGAGGAAACGATCCGCTTCGTGACCGAATATCTTCTTAGGGAAAATCTCGTGCGCACCGGCACCCCAATCGTGATCGTTTCCGACATTCTCTCGGATCACTTCGCGGCAAATTCCATCCTTCTCCATCACGCCTGAGCCATTTCTCAATGCAACGAGGCCCTTCGATAGGGGGAAAATTCGAAACAAGCGGAAATTGTCCGCATGGAAAGCCCATGATTCGAACGATTGTCTGCATCTCGGAAATTCCTAAAATGGCAGTTCACCAAGGCCCGAAATACGCATCGCTTGGAGGATTTACCCCAAAGACCATCTCCCAAAGGCCACAAACCGCCTGAATGAACGCTTGAAATCACCATTTTTCCTAAAATTTTCATGACTGGCGCATTGACAACCTGCTCCAGTCTCCTAGTCTCTCCGCCCCGCGCCCACTGCCGGACGCGAATTCCTAAATTTCCAACGAGGCCCAAGCCATGAGCAAACGCACCTTCCAGCCCTCCAAGCGCACCCGGAAACAACAATTCGGCTTCCGCGCCCGCATGGCCACCAAAGCCGGCCGCGACATCCTTCGCCGCCGCCGCCAAAAG
>CAZXHZ010000116.1:0-20075 GCA_964639755.1 uncultured Luteolibacter sp.
TGCGACCAACCTTGAGACGGGTCCCTACGCCAACACGCTGATGGCAGCGAAGGTGCGAACGATGCGTAGCAACAACGACCGCGATGATTTCAAAATCGCCGACTTCGAGCCGTATCGTCCGAGCCTTGGCAAGCCGATGGGGTTTACGGTGAGCCCGATTTTTGATGGCCCGCAGATGATTGGTTTGCTGGTGCTGCAGTTTCCGATCGACAACTTCAATAAGGTCCTGACCGGCAATTTTAGTTGGGCGCACGAGGGGATGGGCCAAACAGGCGAGACCTATCTCGTCGGTCCGGACAAGACGATGCGCAGCCGCTCGCGTTTTATGTACGAGAAGCCCAAAGATTTTGTGCAACTCTTGCGTCAGAGCAGCGTGCCTACATCGGTGGTCGAGAGAATCGAAAAGCAGGGGAATGTGATTTGCGCGATGCCGGTCGAGTCGGTAAGCGTTGAGGCTGCTTTTCACGGGCAAAAGGGCATCATGGTGGTGAACGATTATCGCGGGGAGGAGACATTGAGTGCCTACGGGCCGCTCGAGCTTAATTCGTTGCGTTGGGCAGTGATCACCGAAAAGGACCTTGCTGAGGTCGAGGCGCCGATCCACCAGCTGGGTCGCACGGTGCTGATTGTGGCGAGCGGCATGGCATTGGCGGTCACGCTCTTGGCGCTCATGTTTTCCCATTTGCTCACACGGCCTTTGCGTGCACTCACCGAGGGTGCATTGCGCCTTGGGCGCGGCGAAACGGATGTGATGGTGAGGGTCAAGTCGCGCGATGAATTCGGCGAGCTTGGCAGGGTGTTCAACCGCATGTCGGAAAACATCAAGTTGCAGACCGAGCGACTAGAGGGTCAGGTGCGCGAAAACCAGGAGCTGCTGCACAGCATCTTGCCCGCATCGGCGGTGGCGCAGCGGCAGGAGGGTGATGATAAAGCGAACCGCGAGTTTGCGGATGTATCGGTGCTCTTTGCCGAGATTCTCGGCATGGAAGAGCTCGGAGCAAAACTCGGTGAGGCTGCAGCGCTCTCCGCACTTGGCGACCTCATCGAAGCTTTCGACGAAGCAGCGGAGGATTCAGGCATTGAAAAGGTCAAGACGATTGGCGGCTCCTATCTCGCGGTTTGCGGGCTTTCAGTCACAAGGCCTGATCACGCGCGCCGAATCATTCAGTTTGCCCAACAAATGGAACGCATCATTGGGGTCTTCAATCGCGACGAAAAGGCCCATCTCGCCATTTCGATCGGTATCAACTCCGGTCCGGTGGTTGGCGGGGTGGTGGGCCGACGCAAATTCCTTTACGACCTCTGGGGCGACACGGTGACGATTGCCAAAAAGCTCTCGGCTGGAAACCGTACTGCCATACGCGTGACGGCTCAGATTCGCGAGCGCATTGGAGATCAATTCAACTTTGGTGATTCGCATAAGATCGAAGCCGAAGGCAAGCCAGCTATCAAGGTATGGGAAGTCGTCGAATGAAACGACGGTGATCTGAAACAAGGAACGATTCATGAACACACTTCTCCAACAAACGATATCAAACCTTTGGCCCGCCATTCTCCTGGCTGTCGGTTTTCCTGCGGTGCTTTTGCTTTTGAATGAATGCATTGCTGCCTGCAACAGGGCAGGGTTGGTTTTGGCCCGCACGCTTCGTGCGATTCGCAATCTCGTTGCGCCGGCGCTCGCGCTGCTGATCTTCGTGCGCTACATCATCGAGCTGCCGCAGTCGAACACCTTCGTGCGCGTGGTCGAAACCGGCTTCTGGGTGCTGTTGCTTTATGCCTTGCTTGGTGTCGTCAACGATCTCGTCTTCGGCTCCGCACGCAGCGACACATGGCGTGAAAAAGTGCCGAAACTCTTCAGGGATCTTGTTCGTGCAATACTTGTGGCAGTCGGTGCGATGGTGATCTATTCCCAAGTCTGGGGCCGGGAAATCGAAGGCGCGCTTGCCGCGCTCGGTGTCGGGTCAATCGTCATCGGTCTCGCGCTGCAAGAACCGCTTGGCAACATTGTTTCCGGGCTCATGCTACTTTTCGAACGGCCGCTCAATGTGGGTGACTGGGTCATCGCCGAAGGAGTCACCGGACGCGTCATTGAAATCAACTGGCGCTCGGTACATATCGAAACACCGACCCGCGAGCTTCAGATTATTCCCAACGTCTCTCTTTACAAAGGGCCGTTCACCAATCTCTCGCGCCCCACCACCGCACGCACCGAGCGCATTGAAATTGGTTTCAGCTACGATGATCCGCCGAACCTTGTGAAGAGCCTCATGATGGGGATACTTACCACTACCAAGGGCGTGATCCAGCAACCGCCGCCATCGGTGAGGACCTTCAATTATGCCGATTTTTCGATCATCTACCGCATGTCCTTCACGGTCGATAGCATGGAAGATCTCCCGGAGATCCGCGACAGCATCATGACGCGCATTTGGTATGTCGTGAAACGCGAGGGGTTGACGATTCCGTTTCCGATTGCTTTTGAGTATGGCCCCGGTGAAAGCCCGACGCCGACACCGCCGACACCTGCTCAACTGCTGCGTCGTTACCCAAGCTTCAAGCCCGCCCTCAAGCATGATGAGCCGGAACCGCTGGTCACGGTATACGCCGCTGGCGAAACCGTGCAGAGCGCTGAAATCAAATTCAAAGGATTTGCACTCATTCTCGAAGGTCGCGCGAAATTGCTGTCGATCGATGCAAGCGGCATGCCGATTCAGATCGGTGAAATTGGTGCCGGTGAATGCTTTGGCGATCAGCTCACCTCCGGTGCCTCGGTCAGCGACATTGACATTGTGGCCGTCGAAGATCTCAAAATCATGATCTTCGAAGATGAAGTCATCGGCGACTTGTTCAACCAATCACCCGCCCTCGCGGATGAGATCGGCGATGCCATCGAGCTCAGACGCCAAGCTGCGCAAGCGGCGAGGAGAGGCAAGGGCTAGTGATTGTCGGTTTGATACCCTGAATCAGATTTCATCCAAGGCTTCGCTGAAAGCCTTGATGATGGTTTCGATGGGTTCTTGGCCGCATGAGACCCTGATGAGTGAGGGATGGATGCCGCAGGCTTCGGCCCATTCGAGTTCCGAGTAATGGGCGAGCATCACATAGGGGCAGACCAGCGTGAAGTTGGTGCCAAAGCTGGGGCCTTTTGAAAGGCGAAGTGCGTCGTAGAAGACAGGAGTTTTCTTGAGATTTTTGAGCGTGAATGACAGCAGCCCGCCATAGCCGCCCTTTTTGCGACGGATGAGGTCGTAGCTTTCACGGGTGGTGATGGACGGATGCCAGACAGATGCAATTGCGGGATGTTGTGACAACCATTCAGCGAGGGCGGTGCCGTTGGCGTTGATCGCATCCATGCGTTGCGGGTAGCTTTTGATATTGGAGAGCAGGACTTCCGCGTCACTGATGTAGAGCGGAGAGGCTGATTCCGATTCGCTTGCGAGAAACGAAGTGAAAATGGCAGCGAATTGCGAGTTCTTGGAGACGGTGGCCATGCCGGCCATGACATCGCCTTCGCCGGAGATCCATTTCGTGAGGCTGCCGGTGACAACATCGGCGTAGGAAAGAGCATCGGTGTTAGAGGGACCGCAGGAAGAGTCGTCAACGATCAGTGGAGTGGCTCCCATGGCACAGGCTTCGGATATTTTTTTCAGGTCGGCAGTGCGCAGCAGTGGGTTGCTTGGGGCCTCGGTGAAGACGGCAGCGAACTCGCCGCGACTGATGCGTTTGAGTGCCTCATCGAAGGGCTCACCTTCGGCTTTGTTGAGATAGACGGCACCATTTCCGAAATGTTCCTGAACTTTGAGTCCATCGACATAGGGAAACTCGATCTGTAGGGTCTTTTTGCCTTGGGCGAGTCCCGGCAGTGAGCGCAGGACAGATGTGATTGCGGCCATGCCGCTGGAGAAAACGAAATTATGATCGGGCGATGACCCGTAGATTGGCGCGAGCGCCTTGGCGATGAGTTGAGATTTTGAGCCTTCGCGGAGTTTTCCATCGAGAAAGTCTTGAGCCTGGCGGCTGCTGATCACTTCGCCGGAAAAACGCCAGTAGGCATCGACATCAGCCTTGGCTTTTTCCGGAAAAACGAGCGCTTGGAGGCCATGGTAACTGGTGATGCGCAGGGCGGTTTCGGCTCGTTGCTCGATCCAGCGATGAGCGCGTTGAACGGAAGCCTTGGTTGGAAAGATGGCGACCTGTTCCTGATCATTGGCAATCTCTCGTCGGGCATTGTCAAAAAGACGCTCGACGGTGGAATGTTTGAAAAATCGCGGATAACCCGTGCGCAAGCGCTTGATGATTTTTTCGCGGCCTTCCTCGTAGCCAACGATCGAATCCCAGGTGGGCAGGCAGACCGAACATGCATGCGCCGAATCGGGCAGTGGACGTCCTAGGTCATCCTCGCTCCATGCGGGGTCGGTGGTCAGATTGCGCGTCACGTTGCTTCCATGCCCGCGAATATGGCTTTCTGCAAGCTGGATTCGCTTTGATTTTGTGTTGATTGGCGCGAAATTGCGATGCTACGGGATCGAATCCAGAATCTGCGCGAGCGCGATCACGGTGTATGAGGTCACGAGCGTTGGGTTGCTCTCCATCCAGCGGCCGTTGGAATTGACCCATGAGCCGTCCTCGCGTTGGGCCGAGAGAATTTTGTTGGCGAGTTCGGTGCGCCAGTCGGCCTTCTTTCCAGAGTCGAGTTGGAGTTGATCGACATTGGCGGCGGTGAGTGCTTTGGCCATGGTTTGGTAGTAATAGTAAAGCCCTTGTGCACCCATGCCGGGGTTTTCATCAACTGTGTAGTTTTTGCCGAGCCATTCCTTTACGGCAATCACACGCGGGTCATCGGCGCTTAATTTTGCGTAAATGAACGAGAGGAGGCCTGCGTAAGACATCGAACCATAGGAGCGCAAGGCTGTGCGGCCTTCAGGGTTCTTCTCATCGCCGGCTTTTGATTCAAAGGGTGAATAGGCGAAACCACCCTTGTTCTTCGGATCGTTGGAGGCCCATTCCTGATCGTTGGTTTCCTCGAGGTTTTGACAGCGTGACAAAAACTTTGCCGCAGCATCCCAGTCGAGATCGGGCTGATCGCCGTGTTTGCCATCCTCGATGATTTTTTTCGAAAGCGCGAGCGCCTCGACCGCGAGGTAAGTGTTGGAAAGGTCGCTGTGTTCCTTGTTTGAGCCATAACCGACGCCGCCGTCATTCGGATTGTCGGTTTCCTTTTTTTTGCCGAGATCCCACTGGTTTTCGATGAGGTGTTTGCGGGCCTTCACGATGGCCGGCTCAAAATCGCTGCGATTTGCAGCGGTGAGCGCGGTGATGGAGGTAGCGGTGTTATAAACGGAGAGTCCGCGATTGTAGATGCCGCCGTCTTCCTTTTGTTGGGCGAGCAGCCAAGTGAAGCCTTTTTCGACGTGTTCGGGGAGCTTGGCTTTTTTGTCGAGATTAGGGTCGCGCACGGCGGCGTTGAGCGCGAGGGCGGTAAATGCCGGGAGGGCGGGCTCGTCCCAATAGCCTTCAGCATTTTGTTTTGCCTTGAGCCACGCATTGCCGCGGGCGATCGATTGGCTGACCTCTTGCCGTAGCGATTCGTAGCGGACGTTTTCCGCATTTGCCGAAACGAGTGTCGCGGTGAGCAGTAGGATGGTGGATTTCATGGTTTATCGGTTGGTTGAGATTTGGGATAAGGAGCGACGATGAGGGTGAGATTTGTTCCTTCTGGGGGCACACGTTTTTCAAATGCCGTCCACACCGTATCGTCTCCATTGTCGGTGCCAGGGTAGTTGATCATGGCGGCTTGAGATAGGAAAATTGCGATGATGTCGCCGGTTGAATCCGCGACGAATGAGCCATCTTCGATTCGGGATCCACCGTAGACCCAGTGGCTTAATGGCATGGCAGAGGCGGTGTTACCATGTTGGATCCACTCGTTAACCGGTTTTCTTTCGATTTTATCATCAATTTTGCACTCCACTTCGATGCTGATGCGTGCGGCGAGGCGTATGTCTTCGGGGACTTCGGGAAAGTTGCCGGAAAGGCCGCCTGTTTTATTTGGCAGCGCGTAAAGTTCGGGGGATGCTTTGTAACGCAGGAGTGTAAAAGCGAGGTTTATGTCGCTTGGGGTGGCATCGGTGGAAAAGAGCGACTCGTGAACCTTGCCGTTCTCATGAACGAGCAGGAACTCGATGAGTCCGCTGGCCATGTTGACTTTGGCGGGGATTCTTACTTCGCGGGTAATTGAATCGAACTCGATCTTGCCGATTCGGTAACGCGAGGTGTCGATTTTTTCGACTTTCGGTTTTTCAGGGGGCGCGGCTTGTGGAGATGTTGGCTCATTGGCTGTCGCGCATGGAGGCGCGACAGCCAGGATGAAACTGGCCAAGGATGAGGCGATGCATTTCACAGGGTTAAGATGGATCCTGACGGGCCAATGTGAAGAGGGAATTTTTTCGGGCAATGGATCCACAAAAAAACCCCGGCCGACGAAAGGACGGGGTTTTTATGGAAATGACGGGGTTCGCGATATTAGCCCGCGCTCTTGACGAGCAGGGCGCGCTTGCCGACTCGTCCACGGAGGTAGTGAAGCTTGGCGCGGCGAACCTTGCCCTTGCTGAGAACCTCGATCTTGGCGATGCGGGGAGTGTGAAGCGGGAACACGCGCTCCACGCCTTCGCCGTAGGAGATTTTGCGAACGGTGAATGAGGCATTCACGCTCGAGCCTTTGCGGGCGATGACGAGTCCTTCGAAGATCTGGATGCGCTCCTTGCCGCCTTCGACGACCCGGCAGTGGACCTTCACGGTATCGCCGACATTGAATGCGGCGACATCCTGTTTCATTTGTTCCTTCTCGATTTTGCTGATGATGTCCATGTGGTTCTCCTTGGCGGGAAATTCGTGTTTGGTTGCGTTCGGGCGCTGGCCTTCGTGCGCGGGGCGGATAGCTAGCGAATCCGCAGGGTAAATGCAACCGCGAAAATAAGCGAATTTCAGGGTTTGCCGTAGACTTCGGCCGGATCGAAGGATTTTCCCTCTTCGATCCATACGAGTTTCGCAGCACCCGCTTCCTGTGAAATGAGGATTTTCCGGTAAAAACACGACTCGCGGCCGGTGTGGCAGGCGCCGGCACCGGCTTGATCGACCATGAGAATGAGGGCGTCTTGGTCGCAGTCAGTGCGGATTTCGATGATCTTCTGGGTGTGGCCTGAGGTGGCTCCCTTGTGCCAAAATTCCTGGCGCGAGCGGGACCAGTAAACCGCTTCTCCGAGCTCAAGCGTGCGTCGCAGCGACTCGGCATTCATGTAAGCGAGCATGAGTGGTTCGCGACTTGTGGCATCCATCGCGAGCGCGGGGATGAGGCCATCGGCATCGAACTTCGGAGAAAACTCGGCGCCCTCCTCAATTTCGGATTTGGCGCCTCGGGGGGCAAACGCGTGGTTTGAATTCATGAAAAAGATTTTCTTCATGCAGAGGCGTGTGTCGAGGTTCGATTGCTTGGCATGAGGTTTTGGGCGTGACCACACGGGATATTGGCGGCATTTTCGAGAGCGAAATGTTCGTTCAAATGGCAGACTTCAAGGCATTCGAAAGCAAAATGGTGGCGGCGGGCATGGGTGATGCAGCGATCCGTGCGTTTCGGAGAAATTATGATGCCTTGCTCGCAAACGAAACCGGTATAATTCACGAGTCGTCGATAGAAGCGGCGAGCGGCGTGCAATCACTCGATGCGATTGGTGAGGCTGTGGCTGACCCGGCTTTGTTGGCGCTAGCAGTGGTGATCAAACTCAACGGCGGTCTCGGAACGAGCATGGGATTGCAAGGGCCGAAGAGTTTGCTCGAAGTGCGTGAAGGCATGAACTTTCTCGATTTGATGGTGCGGCAGGCTTTGTCGTTGCATGAATCGGCAGGCGCACCGGTGCGTTTGTTGTTGATGAACAGCTTCAGCACGAGCGAGGAGACTTTGAAGCATTTGCAAAAGTACCGTTCGCAAGGCATGGCCGATGCTGGGCAAGTCGAGTTGATGCAGAATCAGATCCCAAAAATCGATGCGGCTACGATGCAGCCGGTCGAGTGGGCGGCCGATCGCGAGCTTGAGTGGTGCCCGCCCGGTCATGGTGATTTGTACCCAGCCTTGGTCGCGAGCGGATGGCTCGACCGACTTTTGGCCGAGGGTGTGAAATATGCTTTCGTCTCCAACTCAGACAACCTCGGTGCGGTGATGGATCCAAAGATCCTGCGATATTTTGCCGAGAGTGGCGCGCCGTTTTTGATGGAGGTCACTCGTCGCACGGCGGCGGATCGCAAAGGCGGGCATTTGGCGCGAAGGAAATCCGATGGTCGTCTCCTGCTGCGCGAGGTCGCGCAATGCTCGGAGTCCGACCTCGAGGCGTTTCAAGACATCGACAAGCACCGCTATTTCAACACCAATAGTCTTTGGTTGAGGCTTGATTTGCTCAAAGAGCAGCTCGTCGCGGATGCTGGTGTCTTGCCGCTGCCGATGATCCGCAACCTCAAGACCGTCGATCCACGCGATAAGAAATCGACGCCGGTGATCCAGCTTGAAGTCGCGATGGGTGCGGCGATCGAGTGCTTTGAGGGTGCGGTGGCAATCGAAGTACCCAGGAGCCGCTTTGCACCGGTCAAGACCACCGGCGACCTCCTGGCCCTGCGTTCCGATGCCTATGAAATCTTGGACGACGGACAGGTGCGCTTGCACGGCTCGAGGTCGGGCAAGCCGCCGCTGGTGGTGCTTTTCGATGAATACAAGATGGTGGATTCCTTGGATAGCTTGGGCGTGCCGGGCTTGCTGCGCTGCGATTCGCTGACGATTTCCGGTCCGGTGAAATTTGCGGCCGGGGTGGTGATCGAGGGCAAGGTCGAGATCCGCAATGCCAGCGGGTCGATCAAGCAGGTGCCCGCCGGAACTTACCGCGACCGGATTGTGGAGCTTTGAACAGTAGTCGGGTGAGGTGATTTTTTGAAATGCCGGACTTGCCAAGGTCGGTCGGAGAAACTAACTCACCGCCGCCATGGCATCGATTGGACCCTTTGATTTTCCGACCAGCGGATTTGAAGCCGTAGTTTTTGATTTCGACGGCACACTTGCCGACTCGATGTCTGCACACTTTGAAGCGTGGTGCGAAGCGCTTGCAATTTATGGTGCCGGCGGAGTTTTCAAAGAGGATGTTTTCTTTGCGATGGGGGGGCGTCCGACGCGGGACATCGTGGTTGAACTGAATGACGAATACGATTTGCATCTGGATCCTGAGGCTGTGGCCTTTGCCAAGCGCGAGGCATATTTGAAGCGTCTTCATTCGATCGAGTTGATCGATGAAGTTGCGTCCTTTGCCGAATCGCTGCGCGGCAAGGTGCCGATGGCGATCGCGACCGGTGGCACGCGCATGGTGATCGAGAAAGCGCTCAAGGTTGTTGGCATTTCCGATTGGTTTGACGAAGTGGTGACCGCCGAGGATGTGGAGCAAGGAAAGCCGGCGCCTGATGTGTTTCTTCGTGCCTGTAAGCTGCTTGGTGCGGCGCCCGCCAATGCTCTGGCTCTCGATGATGCGCCGGCCGGCATTCTGGCAGCCCAGCGTGCGGGCATGCAGGTGATCGCAATTCCGACGCCGCTCACCTCGGCGCGGTCGTAAGGCTTGCCAGGCGCTCAGTGGTGGCCCGGCGTTTGGCCTCGTTTGCCCCGTTGTGAGGTTGATAGCCTCTGGCGGCGCCAGTTGGTTGGCGATGTGCCGATAATACGCGCGAAGCTGCGGTTGAATTGTGAAAGTGACTGGTAGCCAACCTTGAAGGCGATTTCAGAAATTCTTTGGTCGCTGTTGAGGAGTTCCTTTTTCGTCCACTCGATGCGGCAGCGATTTACATAGTCGGTGAGGGTGAGGCCGGTGGCCTCTTTGAACAGTCGGCAAAAATGCGACTCGCTGGTGCCCGCTTCGTGCGCGACTTGCTCGAGTGTGAGCGAGTCGTTGAGCCTTGAATGGATGTAGCTGCGGGCGCGGGTGACGGTGGCCGGTTCGCTGCCTTCGTTGATGATCGCAAGTGACTCTGCATGTTGACCAAGCTCGCTTGCGAAGTGCTTCAGCAAGGTGATCATGGCATTGTAGCGTTTCGGATCGACCGCGCGAGTTTGGAAATAGGCTAAGCGCAGATCCTCAAGGACTTTGGCGCTGATTGCTTTGCGGCCGATTTTTTCGAGCATTCGGGTGAAGCCGTCTTGATCTGGTTGGCGATGGAAAATTTGTCCGGTTTTTAGGTAGGCGATGATCGATGAGCCGAGTTTGACCGGCACGGCGGTGGTGATGAGTCCCGCGAAGCAATGGCAGCTGATGGGGCCTTCGCTGGTGCTTTCCTTGATCATGCGCTGGCTGGTTTCAAGGCAGGCGTGGCAGGCGGTTTTGCAAACGGATAAAGCGTCGCAAAGGGGATTGCGGTTGATTTCCTTCGGATCGAGGCAGCCATCATCGGGATCGGCACTTATAATTCGAAGCGGCAGACCGGTTGCGCTGCGAAAGGCGTCCTGGTAATCGCAGAAAATTTCAGAAGCTGCGAGTTTCTCATGCAGCATAGCTTCGAATTGTTTTGCGGTTTGCACCATGGCTCGGATCGGGTGGATTGACCGGGCCATTGTAAACGGTTGGGGCGGGGAGATCAACCCGCCGTAATCGGCATCTGCCGGATGCGGCAAGGGCGATGGAGGTGAGTGAGCTCAGGGGCATGAGAATGGCGGCTATGAGTGGATTCATGGCCCCTGTGGCGGCGATGCCAATGGCCGCGATGTTGTAGATGACAGCGAAGACGAATGCCCTGCGAACGCCAATTGCGCGATCGTCGGCGGTGTCGAATGCTACGGTGAGGTGATGGAGCCCGCTGCCGAGCGAGTAGATGTCGGCCTTGGACTCGAGAAGGCTGCGATCGACGACGGGGGTGGCTGTGACGAAGGCGGAATCGAATGCCAGCGAGTCGTTGGCACCATCGCCGACGAAGAGCGTGTTTTGTTGGTCGATTGCGGTGACGCGTTGGGCTTTTGAGTTGGGATCGAGGGAACCGAAGGCATTTTGCGGACGAATGCCGAGGGCTTGGGCGACCCTTGCGGTTTTTTCGGGAGAGTCGCCGGAGAGAAGATGGATTTCCATGCCGCGTTGCCTGAGTTGCTTGAGGACCTCGACGGCGCCGGGCCGAAGCGTGTCGCGAAATGCAAAGCGGGCGATCGCTTTGCCATTGTGGTGCAGTTCGGTGGATGAACCCGATTTTCCGAGAAACCATTCACCGTCGTCGCTGGTGAGGCTGACGCCATACCCGGGGTTTTCTTCAACGGGTAATGAACCGAAATTTTCGAGCAAGTTTTGTCCGCGGATGCCGAGAGCTTCGAGCAGCGTGCGTGCAACCGGATGGAGGGAATGACGTGTGAGTCGTGCGAGGGCGAGCGCCGAGCGGTCATCGAGTTTTTCGATACCTTGGGGATCGATGAGTTCGGGTCGCTCGAGTGTGAGGGTACCTGTTTTGTCGAAGACCACATGACGGATTTGGCGGAGTCGCGACCACAGGGTGGGGTTGCGCACGAATGCGCCTGCATTGGAGAGACGCGATGAGGCCCATTGGTTGGCGAGTGGAATGGTCACGCCAAGTGCGCAAGGGCATGAAACAATGAAGACGGAAACCATCGCTTGCAGGCCGGTGAGCCAATTTCCATGGGTGAGCCACCAGAGGAATGTGGCGATGCCCACGAGGATCACTGTGGGCAAATAGATGCCGAGCATGCGCTCAAAAAGCGGTGAACTTTTTTCGGTGGGAGTGGTCACGAGGCGTGAAAGCATCGATTCGCTCCAAGTTTCTTCGCTGGTGAGTTGGGCGGATTGATTGCTGAGGAGGATGGCACCCGCAGGAAGATGCGAACCTGCGGCGAAGCGTACGGGTTGCGGCTCGCCGTGGATCCATTCGAGCGACCACTCGGATGGCCGATCGCGCAGGCACGAGGCAAAAGGCAGTGCTTTGCCAGGTAGGAGCGTGAAAGTGCTGCCTTTTGGCAGTGATTCGATCGCGACAGCTCCTTCATCGGTATCGATTTGTTTCGAGACAGGTGATTGGCGAACGATGCGGCGGCGGTTGCGATCGACGGCCGATCTTTGCACATGGCGGCCGAGGAGCATGAGAAAGACAAAGGTGGAGACAAAATCGAAATACATCAGGCGTTTCTCGCCGGTGATGATGCCTGCGACGCAGGTCATGTAGGCGATGATGAGTCCGAGCGCGATGGGTAGGTCGATGTGCGGAGTGCGGGCCTTCGCGGCACGCAGGGCGCGGCCGATAAAGATGGAGCCGCCGGCAAGCATTGACAGCGAAGCCGATGCGAATGCGATGAGACGAAACAGCGGGGCGAATTCGAAATCGTCGGGCATGCCGAGGTAGTCCGGCAACGAAAATGCCATCGCGTTGAGAGCGAAGGCACCGCAAAGGCCAAGGCGACTGGTGAGCGAATCGGTCTGGGTCGCGTGGGGTTGATTCGCGTCCGCCGCGCTCATGATGTAGCCGAAGCTGGCGAGTTCGCGTGCGAAAGTTGGTAAATCGCAGGTGCCGCTCAACCATTCCAAGTGGAGCGATCCGGTTGCCGGGTTGGCCGAAGCGCGCAATGAGCCCGGTTGTTCCGCAAAGATGCGTTCGACTAGCCAGACGCACCCGATGCATGAGATGCCGGAAAGTGTGCAATCGAGCGTCGTCGTTTTTTGAGTGGAATTTTTTTCCGCGTCGCAAGCTGCTGATTCGAGCCAGCTCCAATCGTGATCCTCAAAGGGTCGGCTGCGCACGGGTGCTGCGATTGTGTTTTGTTTGAGTTCGTAGTAGCGATCGAGCCCTCTCGATTTGATGCTGGCCGATACGAATTCGCAGCCACGGCAACAGAACTTGTCGTCCACGTGACGTGGCTCGAATTCGGTGCCGCAGTGATCGCAGGATTTCATGAGCTTGGTCATGGCGGGGGAATCGGCATCAATGGCAGCAGGAGGGGAGCTGCGAGGGTGTTTCCGATTTTGCGGAAAATGGTGGCAACGTATCGTGGAGTCTCCACGCGAGAAGAATGGCGGTGAGAAATGCGAGCGAGCGTTTGGCGATCATGCGGTTTTTCACACTCGTTTTGCTGATCCATTTGCGAAAGTGATGCTGGCCTGCCCAGAGCAAGGGTGTGGTACCGATGCCGAAGGCGATGGCGAGCTCAGCACCCCGCGTGCCGGAACCTGATGCCAATAGTGCGGCAAACAAGGCGTAGAGTGGTCCGCATGGAAGCAGTGGAGTGAGCAGGCCGAGCGTGGCGGCACCGGAGGGTCCGTGGTTTTTCCACAGTCGCAAGCGTGCGGCGGTGGCGAGTCGCGTGAGGAAGGCCGGGCGCGGAATTTTTTTCTCGAGGTTGAATGCGGTGGCGAGCAGCAGCGCAACCATGATCCACGGCAGCGCGACGGCTGGGGATTTGAAAAACCATTCGAGCGGCACACGGCCGATCGCGCCGCACATGGATCCGATGAGTGCATAGGAAAAAATCCGGCACGCATGGTAAGCGGCGGTTGATTCCATTTTTCCTGCACCGACCCCGCATGCGAGCGGACCGCACATGCCAACGCAGTGTGCGCTGGTTGCGAGTCCTGCAACCAATGCTCCGGTGAGGGTGAGATCCATTTGTGCGGATGTTTAGCGCTGACCGAACTCGATGTTTTGCGGTGCGTGTTTGACGGCAATGGTGATCAACGCGCTCCATGCGCCGACGAGGACGAGGAATGCGATAATGACCATGAGCCAGGGGTGGCGGCCGATGATGCTTGGATTTGGTTTGTCTGTTTTCATGATGCGATCAGTGGGTTGATTCGTTGTGCAAATCGGGTCCGAGAAAACGCATGGTGTGGCGCAATGTTGTGTTGCCCGGATTGGCATTTGCTTCGATCGTGAGATCGACGGGACCGGTGTAGGATGAGGTCGGAGCGACGATGATGAGCGGACGCGTAATTTCGCCTTTGGCGGGAACCGTCAACGAATTGCCGGCATCACTGAGGGTGAAGCCTGGAGGCGCGTCTTTGAGTGTGATCGAGCAAGTCGCGGTTTGATTGCGTTTGTTGTGAAAGCGGATTTGGAAGTGATTGCGGACGGATGAGGGGTCCGCATAAAAGGGTTGACCTCTCATGCGGGTGAAATCGGCCGTGTAGGGTCGGGCCTTGCGGGTTGCTGCGATGGTGAAAGCCGTGAGGCCTAGCGCGCCCATGAGGATGTAAACCAACAGACGTGGTCGCAGGATTCGGCGTTCTTTGCCGGTGATTCCTTTGAGTGAGTCGTATCGAACCAATCCTTTCGGTCTTCCGGTTTTTTGCATCACCTCATCGCAGGCGTCGATGCAGGCGGCGCAGCCGATGCATTCGAGTTGCAGGCCTTGGCGAATGTCGATGCCGGTGGGGCAGACATTCACGCATCGGCGGCAGTCGATGCAGTCGCCAGATTTTTGGTGAGTGTGTCCACGCGGTTCGCCGCGAGATTCGTCATAGCCGATGATGATCGTTTCGTCATCGGTGAGAGCGCCTTGCAGTCGGCCGTAGGGGCAGATGATGGTACAGAACTGTTCGCGAAACCACCCGAAGCAGAACCACAGCACGAGGGTGAGAATTGAGACAAATCCGAACACCGCAAAGTGGGCCAAGGGCCCTTCCTGCATGTGTGAATAGAGGCGCGGAACTGAAATAAAATAGGAAAGGAAAATGTGTGCGATGGCGGTCGCGCAGAGAATGTAGAGCGTGTGCTTGACGATGCGCTTGATGGCTTTTCCTGCGGTCCACGGAGCATTGGTGAGTTTGCGTCGGGCGACGCTGTCGCCCTCGATGAAGCGTTCGATGCGGCGAAAAACATGTTCGGTGAAAACCGTGTAAGGGCAGGTCCATCCGCACCACACGCGGCCGAGCAAGGCGGTGGCAAAGAACAGCGCAAAGCCGAGTCCGGTGATGCCAAAGAACATCACCCACAGGTCTTGTGGCACGAGAGTGAGTCCGAAGACATGGAAGCGGCGTTGTTCGATATCGAGAAAGAGTGCCGGGCTGCCATTGATTTGGATCCAAGGAAGCGCTGCATAGATTAGGATGAGCGGAGCGGCAAGCAGCCTCCTCGAAAGCGTCCATGGCCCACGCACATCGGCGGGCTCGGGCATGTGACGCGAACCATCGGCATTGATCGTTGTGACCGAGTCGAGGTTCGGTGTTTTGAAGGCAGATGGTGGCATCGTGGTGGCGGCGTGTGGCCGCAATTGTCAGTTTAATGGCTGAAGTCCGCCGGGTTTTTTGAAATCAGATAGGCGGTGACTTCGGCGATTTGTTTGGGGCTGAGGCTTTGGCCCCAAGCTTGCATTTTTGCGCCATTGTGACCCGGTGAGTCGGTGGGTGTACCATTGTTGATGAGTTTGAAAATTTCCATCGGTCGTGCACCGTATTTCCACTTGCCGTCATTGAGTGGAAGCCCTGGCAGTGGGACTTTGGTGTTGCCTGCAACCATTGACGCGCTGAGGTCCTCCGCGTGGCAGGCGACGCAATATGTTGAGAATGTTGCGTGGCCGGCATTCAATACGACCGTGTCGGTGGCCCACTTGTTGGTGAGTGTGACATCATCCAGTGTGGCGATGGTAGCGGCGAGTTCCGCGTCTTTTTTTTGCTGAACAGCGGTGACTTCGCGGATGATTTTTTGTTCGTCGGTGGCGGCGTTGCCGGTGTTGTAATAGGTGATCCATGCGGCCAAGAAATATGCGACCGCTCCGAAAAAGGTGAAGAGCCACCAATTTGGAAGTTTTTGGTCAAACTCGCGAATGCCGTCATATTCGTGTTCACGAATGACGATCTCACCTTTTTTGGCGGCGTACTTTGCCTGTTTGATTTCCTTATCGTTCATGGCTTTTGAGTGTGGGGGTGCCGGGTTCTGTGAGTGGCAATGATGAAAGGTGCGTGGTGTCTGACTTACGCATGATGAGTGCGCGGATGGTAAAGATCAGAAACACAGCGGCGGTGAGAATGAAGGAGATGATGGGTACCACCATCGTCCATTGCTCGTGGATGATGCGTTTGAACATGGATGAATTCAGTGATTGAAGGATTTGCTCAAATTGGAGGCTCGGCTGGTTGGCGCTTCGGGGTTGCTGCGTTGATAGCTGTCGGGATCGAGCGGGTTGGGTTTTCTTTTCGGATCGGCCTTGATTTCACGGTAAGTTCCAACCTTTTGAATGTAGGCGATGAGGGCAGTAATTTTTCGATCGGAAAAATAGCGAACGAGTTCTTCGGGCGTGGCGTTTTTCATGGGTGCATGGCCGACCGGGTTGGGTCCTTCGAAAAGTGATTTGCCGATGGCGATCGATTGCTCGCGCGCCTGTTGTTCGATTTCGTCAGCCGAAAGTGGTGGATAGGGAACACCGAGGCGGCGTTGGGCAGCGACGCGGGTTGGCAAGGAGGCAAGGTCGAGCTTTTCCTCATAGAGCCAATGGTAGGAGGGCATGTTCGAATCCTCGTTTGCCCAGCGTGGGTTCATGAAGTGGAACCAGTGCCATTTGTTGTCGCGTTTGCCTGAGCGCACCCAGTTTGATCCGGCAACGAGCGGACCACCCTCGCGAGCGAGATCAGGTCCGGTGCGTTTCGAGCCCCATTGGTACGGGTGGTCGTGGATTGATTCGCCGAGGTGGGAGAAATCGTCGGTATAGCCCGGTCTGCCGTAGCGTGCGACATCGGGAAGCAGGGTGCGGATCATCTGCGAGTGGCAGTTGTAGCAACCTTCGGCCACATAGATGTCGCGTCCGGCGAGTTCGAGGGGAGTGTAAATTTCCTGCATGCGACCCTCGATGTTGTTGGCGCGATTGACGACAAGTGAGGGAACAATTTGCACCGCGCCACCAATCGCGGCGGCAACGAACACGAGGATGGTGAATGGCAAATGGCTGCGCAGAATGGATTCGTGCCAGTTGTCCCACGCGACGGGATTGCGTTTGAAGGTTTGCCACGAGCGCACGGAGAAGATGACCGCCATCAGCAGTGCTGCTTTGTCGGCGTGGGGCGGTAGGAAAAACCACAAGATCATCGCAGTGAGCGTGAGCAGCACATGGACCACCGGATCGGCGGTGAGTAGTGATTTTTTCGAAGGGGTTTCCTTCGGCACGAGCGGGATGTTGATCGATCCGTCACTGGCTTTTCCTGATCTGGCGGTAAGGAAAATGTTGATGGCGCAGAGCACGAAACCAACCAGATAGAGTGAGCCGCCGATCGAGCGCAGAATGTAGGGGAGTTGAATGGCTTTGAGTGTTTCGACAAACTCGTACTTGAGGGTGGTGCCACCGGTTTGAAATTCGCCGAGCATGAGACCTTGGGTGATGCCGGCGGTCCACATCGCGGCGACATAGAGCAGGATGCCGAGCAGGCCGATCCAGAAGTGCATGTTGGCGAGCGAGTTCGACCAGAGCTTGGTGTTCCAAAGACGTGGGGCGAGCCAGTAGAACATGCCTGCGGCCATAAAGCCGTTCCATCCGAGTGCGCCGGCATGGACGTGACCGATGGTCCAATCGGTGTAATGCGAGAGTTGGTTGACCGCGCGAATCGAGAGCAGCGGGCCCTCGAATGTGGCCATGCCGTAGAAAGTGACACCGGCGACGAAGAAGCGGATGACTGGATCGGTGCGAAGTTTTGCCCATGCGCCTCGCAGGGTGAGAAGGCCGTTGAGCATGCCGCCCCATGAGGGTGCCCAGAGCATTAAGGAGAACAGCATGCCAAGCATTTGCAGCCAACGTGGCAGCGAGGTGTTGAGCAAGTGGTGGGGGCCCGCCCAGATGTAGATGAAGACGAGCGACCAGAAGTGAATGATCGAAAGTCGGTAGCTGTAGACCGGTCGGTCGGCGGCTTTCGGCAGGAAATAGTACATGATACCGAGAATCGGTGTCGTGAGGAAGAACGCGACAGCGTTGTGGCCGTACCACCATTGAACCAAGGCATCCTGAAGTCCGCCAAAGATCGGGTAGGAATGCGTCCATGAGGTGGGAATTGAGAGGTGGTTGACCACATAGAGCATCGCGATGGTGATGATGGTCGCGATGTAGAACCAGAGTGCCACATAGAGGCTGGGTTCATTGCGCTTAGCGAGGGTCAGGAAAAAGTTGAGGCCAAAGATCAGCCAGATGACGACCACGGCGATGTTGATCGGCCAGATGAGTTCCGCGTATTCCTTGCCTCGGGTGAGTCCGGCGGGAAGGGTGATGGCGGCAGCGGCGATGATGGCTTGCCAGCCCCAGAAGTGGATCCACGAAAGCAGGTCGGATCCCGTGCGGCATTTGCAAAGGCGCTGTGTTGAGTAGTAGACACCGGCAAACATCATGTTGCCGACAAAAGCAAAGATCACCGCGTTGGTGTGCAGCGGACGGATTCTTCCAAAGGTGAGGTAAGAAAGCCCTTCTGCTTTCAGCCAACCGCCGGTGATCATTTCGACGAAGTGGCCGTTCATTTGCCACCATGAGAGCTGGGTCGCACAAATGACGCCAACCAGCATGCCGACGATGCCCCAAAAGATCGAGGCGATCATGAACCACCTCACGGGGCGGTCGTCAAAGTGGATGGTGGTGGCGGGAGCGGGGGTTGTTTGGTTCATCGGGTGTGAGTGGATTCCTCCTCGAGCGGCAGCAAGGAATCCCTCTCAGGCGATGAGCGATGGCGCTTTTTCGACTCTGCCGCAAAGCAGACGATGAAGATGCCGGCCAGGCTGGAGCTGATGAGGATGGTCAATGCGATGACGCCCATGGCAGATGGCGCATTGAAGCCCCGCCGGGAAAAATCCGCCTCGCATCAATTGACATAGGATGCGCGTATTTTTGCAAACCGCGCATGATCTCTCATCGGCAAGGGCGTGAGAGATCAATAATCCGGTATCACGGATCGCGCGACTGCGTGAGTTTATGGGTTTTTGACCACTGATTGACTGATGAACTGATTGAAGAAAGAAGACAGGCCCGGGTGCCTGCAGCTTCTGATCAAGAATCAGTAAATCAGTTCAATCAGTGGTTTCTTTTACCATTTCCATTCGATGCCAGCGAAGATGCTGCGGCCGTCGCCGGGGAGGAATTCGGGTCGGTCGGTGCCTTCGGCATTTTTGATCACGCCAGTGGTGGCGGCGTAGGCTTCGTCGGTGAGGTTGCGGGCCTCGATGAACCATGAGATGCCGTCGTCGATGCGACGGCCGAATTTGAATCCGCAGATCGCGTAGGCATCGGCGGAGAAGGTATTGCTGTGGTCGATGAACGAGTCCACCGGCACCCATTCGAAGGTGGGTCCGGCGTACCAGCCGTCGCTGTGTTGCCAGAGCAATTCGCCGCGAACGAGGTGTTCAGGAAGTCCGGCGATGTCGTTGTCGCCGTAGGTGGCATCGTCGTCGAACCGGAATCGGCCATAGGTCCATGCCGATCCAAAGACGAGCCGATGAACAGGGTTTTCCTCCCATGATGCGCCGAGAAGATCCGCGTGGGTGCCGAGTTCGATGCCGGAGTGGGTAGTTTTATCCGCGTTAATTGTATAAGGCACACCCCAAGTATTTGAAACTATCGAAAGAAGTTCGTCTTTAATGGAAGCATGATAAATAGAAGCGTCCCAGCGGAACGCTTGATAGTCTCCGCGAGTGCCGACTTCGAAGGTGGTGCCTGTCTGTGCATCACGGGCGGCCCCTTCAGTGTATGATTCGCTGAAGGAAGGGGGCTCGTAGCTGCGCGAAATGTTGGTATAGGCTTGGATGCCGTCACCATCCCAGCGGAGACCGAGTTTGGGCGAAATGTTCGTGTAATCGAGTGCGTAGTCTGGATCGGCGCTGAAGGTGGTGTCACTGTCGCGGCGATTCATCGAAGCGCTGGTGCCTAGTACGACGGTAAGCCCGTTGCCGACGGCATGTTGGTCTTCGATAAAACCTTCGAGGTCGGCACTCGCGGCAACTATCAAGCGGTCCGCTGGGACGCATCAATCTACCACGCGGCTATCAATGACGAGCTGCTGGAAATCGTCGACCCCATCACCTTAGCAAGATCCACCAAAAACGCCGACCACACC
>CAZXHZ010000117.1:0-11089 GCA_964639755.1 uncultured Luteolibacter sp.
GCGTTGCGGGTGGCGATGATGAGGCGCGGCGTGGAACTCATGGGCGGCATTGAACGCGATTCTTTGCCCGACGCGAATCATTAAGACAAATTTCCGCCGAGGCGGCGTTGGCAAGGTATGAAAGCAGTAACCTGGCTTGCCTCATTCACCGTCGGCGTCGCATCACTCGCCGCTCCTGCCTTTGCCAACACGCTCGAAGGCTGGTCGACCGATCTCGACAAGGCGCTTGCGGACGCCAAGGCCGGCAAGAAGAGCGTGCTGGTCGAGTTCACCGGATCCGACTGGTGCCCGCCCTGCATCGCGATGCGAAAAAATGTCTTCTCGACGAAAGAATTCGTCCAAGCGGCGTCGAAAAATTTCATCCTCGTCGAGCTCGATTTCCCGAAGGCCGACAAGGCGCTTGCCGAAAAGAACAAACCGCTCGCGGAAAAGTACAAGATCGAAGGATTTCCCACGGTGATCTTGCTGAATTCCGAGGGCAAAGAATTCAATCGCTTCTTTGCTTCGGAGTTCCCGAAGACTGAGGATTTCCTCAAGCACCTCGATGAGACGCTTGAGAAAAAGGACATGGATTGAGCGATGAGCTCAGGGCTCGGGGTTCTCGACTCCGAGGATGCGGTCGAGCTCGGCCACGCGCTCCCACGGGCAGCGTTTGCGCTGGTATTTTTTCCAGACGATGTCGCGTAGCTCGGCCCAGACTTCCATGGGCGGGTTGTCGAGCCTGTCCCATGTGGGATTGCGCTTCTGCTGCGTGGTCAGAATCGTCCAGCGGCCGCTCATGTAATTGCCGCGGTAGTAGCGCTTGCCGTCCTCGGCATTGAGTTTCCACTCGTGACTCTCCATGCCGCGACCATGCGATGAAGCCCGTGCGCGGCACAAGTGGCGAATGCGCCAACAGCGGCCAAAATCGCAGGAAAAAACCCGAATCGGGAAAATTTTGCCGGAAATTCATTCCTTCGGAAAATCAATCGGCTTGTCACAAAGCGGCTGCGGGTGGATGGATGTGTTGCAAGCGAGGATGTCGACCGAACGCAAACAAATGATCCGACTGACCTGGAAGCGCTTTTCCGGCGCTCTTCGCATGCTCGCGCAGTCCGAGGAGGGCTCGCGCGCGATGGTTTTTGCACTGACGCTCTTGGCGATGATGATCGGCATGAACGGTCTCAATGTGCTCAACAGCTATGTCGGACGCGATTTCATGTCGGCGATCGAAAACCGCAATGTGAGCGAGTTCCGCGCGCAGGCATTGCTTTACGCCATGGTGTTTGTGGCATCGACGGTGGTGGCGGCGCTGTTTCGTTTCACCGAAGAGCGCCTAGGCATTCTGTGGCGGCGTCAACTGACATGGCGGCTCACCGAGACCTACATGAGCGAGCGTGCCTACCACCGGCTCGACTCGGCCACCGGCGTGGCCAACCCCGACCAACGCATCACCGAAGATGTGAAGGCCTTCACGACCACGACGCTTTCATTCATGCTGCTCATCATCAACGGCACGCTCACGGCGATCTCGTTCTCCGGCGTGCTTTGGAGCATCAGCCCGCAACTTTTTACCGTTGCCGTCGCTTACGCGTTCTGCGGATCGATGCTCACGGTCTGGCTCGGCAAGCCGCTCATCCGGCTCAATTACAACCAACTCGACATGGAGGCCAACTTCCGCGCCGAGCTGATCCATGTGCGCGAAAATTCCGAATCGATCGCACTCGCTCACCGCGAAGGACGCTTCAGCACGCGCCTGAAATCACGGCTCGACGACCTGACGATGAATTTCCGCAAACTCATCCGCGTCAACCGCAACCTCGGCTTCTTCACCAACGGCTATAACTACTTCATCCAGATCATCCCCGCGCTGATCATCGCGCCGATGTTCATGATCGGAAAAGTCGAGTTCGGTGTCATTACGCAATCAACGATGGCTTTCGCAACCCTGCTTGGTGCGTTTTCGCTTATCGTGACACAATTCCAATCGATCTCCGCATTTACAGCGGTGACCGCACGCCTTCATCTTTTGACTGATGCGATCGAAAACGCCCACGAGAACAAACCCTGCTCGATCCGCATCGACGAAGAACCCAGCCGCGTCGCCTACGAAGATTTGACTCTGTGGAATACTGACAAGACGCAAACTTTGATAAACGGCCTGAACCTCGAGATCAAACGGGGCGAGTGCTGGCTGATCGCCAGTGCTGACGATACGCCCAAGCTCGCATTGTTTCGCGCGACAGCGGGCGTGTGGGATTGTGGCGGCGGGCACATCACGCGACCGGGACTCGACGACATTCTTTTTCTGCCCGAGAGGCCTTACCTGCCGCCGGGCCCGCTGCGCGATCTGCTGCTGCGCACCGGGATGGAGAAAGTGACGAAAGAAGGCGAGATTCTCAAAGTTCTTCAAGAACTGGGGTTGAATGAGGCGCTCAACCGCGTGGGCGGCCTCGACTCGGACATGGACTGGGACGAGGTATTCTCCATCGGCGAGCAGCACTTGTTCTCGATTGCCCGTATATTTCTTGCGAAACCGGCCTTTGTTTATCTCGACCGACCTGGAAGCTCTCTTCCGAAATCACGAATCTCCATCATCCTCAACATGCTTAACGCGCAAGGCATTGGCGTGGTGATATTCGCAAAACCCGGCGAAGCTGGCATTGATCCGGATGCGTGCTTGGAAATCCGCGAAGAAGGCAAGTGGGAGATCCTGCCCGGCTCAAGCACACGGGCCATGGCAAATCACTCGGCCTTGCGCGACCTGAGCTGCTGATGCATTTCCAAGCCCGATCGACGGCTCCGATGCATCAGGATAACTGAGGAACCAATTTCAAGCATGCGGCATAGGGCAGACTTTCGACTTTGAGGCGCGTGCCGTTTTCATCGGCCAACTCGAGCCGCATGCCGGGCATCAGCGGAGGCTCAACCCATAATCCGCCGGCAGGCATTTCACGCAGACCGGAAACAAAAAATTCAATCGAATCGGAAGCGAGCGCCACGATGCGGAAATCGAGCTCCCCGTGGCGCGTTGGCAGTCCGCGCACCTCGAAGCCATCGCCGTCGATCCATGAGCACGGCATACCCGCAGCGAGCACCAGCGAGTCGTCGGCCTCGCGCTCGGAAGCAATCATCGAACAAAACGCTAGCACATACTCCGCGGCAATCCATGTGTGCGGCAAATCGCCGAGGTGGCCGGGCGAGCGCGGATCGCGCCAAGAAATTTCCGGCCACTGGTTCCATTCAAGCGGCCTTCGATCGGCGAGGAAAAATTCCAACAGCTCGTTTGCCTCCGTGCGTTTGCCGAGACGCACGAAAGCCCCGATGATGCGGATTTCGTAGGCGCTGTAATTCGTCCACTGCAGTTCCGGATTTTGCCTGCGGCGAAATCCCTCGAGGTAGTTTGCGAATGTTTGTTGCAGCGGACCGCACGGCAGAACATCGGCAAAATCCAATTGGGCAATAGCAACTGCCGTCGCTGTCGGATCGAAGTCGGCCCATTCGACCGATCCCGGAATGTACGCGAGATTGTGCGACGCAATGACGCTTTCGATCGACTTCACAAGATCGCGCAAAAAAGAATCAGCCTCATCCCTCCATTGCGCGGCCTCGCACGCGCGGCCGCATTTTTCTGCAATCTCCGCTGCGGCCTGCAGTCCGCGCAAGCCCCAGAAATCGTCCCAATATGAATGCACCGGATGCGCTAGATAGCCTTCGTGACTCGCCGATTCCGGCAACAACCCGAAACAAGCCGAGCGATCGCCATCCCGATATTCATCGGTCATCCGCTGCCGCCGCAACGCCATCAAATGCCCAGCCGCCAACGCCACATGATCAAAAATCGATTCGACGAAATTCGCATCGCCCGTCATGCGCCAGACTTCGCACGCCCCCCAAAGAAACTGGCCATGGCTGTCATGCTCGACCAAAGGATCAACGCCATCGCGGTCGATCACGCAGGGAATGAATCCGTCTTCGCGCTGAAACGGGGCGTACCACGCAATGAAATCGCGCAAAGGTTGCGCCACGCCGCATTTTGCAAGTGCCGCGCCCATGATGACACCGTCGCGGATCCACGAGCGTGTGTAGCGCCGACCGCCAGGTTGCAGCGCCGCGCCATCGCGGTTGATCAAAATCTGCGCGCAAGCCGTGCGCCATGTGGCAAGCGCCTCTTTGGCGACATCTGGTACCCGCCACTCCACGCCGCCAAGCATTCTGCTCCATGCATCTTGCGCATCGTCGCGCGAAACATCGGAATTAGATTGGGGCGCATCAAAATACGGCACACGGACGGTGACTTCGAATGATGATTCGCCCGACGCAAGGCTCCACTCAGCCGCCGCCGAGGCGAGACCTGAATCATCCTCCACGCGCGCATCGGGAGGCATGGTATTTTCGGCCAAAAAAGAAACCACTCCGCCTTCATCAAACGAGGCCGCACCGAATCGCTGCGCCGCTTTCGAAAATGAAATTTGTTTGCCATCGGCCACCATGCCAAGCGTGCCGCATTCAATCCGCTGCACGAATGCCTTCCCCCCCATGTTGCGAAATGCCTGCCATGGTGGCGTCACCTGAAATGGCCTAAGCGCCAATGCGAACTTCAAGCCTGGGATTTTACGCCGGCACTCAAGCCGATAAGTCACGCACAACTCCAGATCTCTGCCGTGACCGTGGACCCATGGCAAGATTTCCAAACACATGTCCTCCGCCTGCCACTTCACAGATGGCATCGGCACGCCGCTTGCGGGCATGGCGATGCTTGTGGATACATTCGCCCATGTGAGCAATTCACGATCAGTGATGACGAATGGCTCGAGGGAAAAGGCCGCCTCATCGGTTTCGACCAGGCCCTCTTCATTGATCAATGCTCGGCGCCCGCCAGCAGAGGTGCCGAGTACGGTCCAGTAAGATTGCTCACGATGCCAATAACGCGGAAACCAACCTCGCGGATAATCCGTCGCAACATGGTGAATGAATTCATTCGGAGTCCGCGAAAAGGCGTCCGATTTCAAAGATAGACGCGCGATGGCGGCACTCGCCGCGTCCTTAAATGAAAGACGCAAAAACCTCGTCTCGGCCCCCGGCATGGCAAGATGCGTTTTTGCGCCGCGCGCGCACATGACACGCCGCGCCAACGACCATGTGCGGCAATCATCGGAAACATGCACCTCGAATGCCCGCGGCGATGATGAAGCGGGCCACTCGATGAGCAAACCTCCGAAACGGTGAACGCGTCCGAAGTCCACCATCCACCAAGGTTGCTCGTCATTGGCATCAGCCCGCCAGATGCCCCCCGCCAGATTGGCCAAAATGGATCCAGCATTGGCTCCGCTCGATGCACACACCTTCAACGGTAGGCGCAGAGATTGATCCTCCAACCAAGGCCGTGAAATTTCCATCACGCCCCGCCCGCCTTCGGCCGCAGTCACTACAAATTCAACAGACCCAACATCGCCCGGAGCGCCACCACCTGCCGGACCCCATGCGAATGGCAGCTGCCGTTCGTTGATCCGGCACGACATCCACTCATGACCAAAGGTCAAGTCTTCCCGTCGGTGACGCCAAACATTGACGCCCGCCGGATCGGCCACCTTGAACTCAAAATCATTCGCCGCCCCCGAGCCTTTCAAATCAAAGCCGAACTCAAAGGTCTCGGGCAAATGCAGCGCCATTTGGCGCCGCAATGCCACAAATCCGCCACCACCATGAAAGTCATACTCCAGACTCAAACCGCCGGACTCACCCCGGCACACCCGCCCCTCCGCACGGCCCGACGCAAAGACTTGCCATGACCCGATATCGTCAAACAGGGAACAAATGATTTTTTCGGCGGTCAAAGGTACGGGTAAATTAAATCAACCACCAAAAGCATGCCAGCACCGATTGCAAATGCCTTAAAAATCGGGCGCTCCCAAACAAATGCCCTAATTTGGCGGGTTTGCAGGAGTCCAAATTTTCCCGCTGCCGCGCCGGGTTTGACATGGGCTTCAAAGGGTGGATCTTCGTGAGCATCAGCTTGCGGCAGCATGCTCGCGGGATTTTTGGTGAATTGGTACGAAATGAGCAGCAGAGGTCCCGCCATGTCATCGAGCTCGCCGGGGCTCCGTAATTTTACCTGATCAAAATTCAAGCCCAGCGCGTCATCGCCAACCGCATTCAAAAGCACATCCACATCATATCCAACATGCCGACCTCCTTTTTGCCCAAGCCGTTTTCACACAGCTACGAGATTGCTCCGCAGTATGCGAAGAGTGCAGTCTATTTTTCCTGCGAATTTGCGATCGATCAAAGTTTCAAGATTTACTCAGGCGGCCTCGGTTTTTTAGCAGGCTCGCACATGCGCTCGGCGGCCGATCTGAAGCAGAACCTCTGCGGCATCGGCATCCTCTGGACTTACGGTTACTACAATCAGGCGCGTGGCGAGGATCGCGAGCTGGCAGTACAGTTTCGCAAAAAGGAATATTCGTTCCTGCAGGACACCGGCATCCGCTTCACAGTGCCCGTCCACGGCCATCCGGTATGGGTCAAGGCGATGTACCTTTCCGGCGATATCTTCGGAACCGTTCCGATGTTTTTCCTCAGCACCGACATCGAGGAAAACGATCCGCTTTCGCGCGAGATCACGCACCGGCTTTATGATCAGGACCATCGCCGCCGCATTGCCCAATACATCATTCTGGGCGCGGGTGGCGCGCGCCTGCTTGAGGAGCTTGGCGTTGATCCGGAAATCTGGCACCTCAACGAAGCGCACGGTCTTTCTGCGGCATTTCGCCTTTATGAAAAATACCGCAGCCTCGAGGAAGTAAAGAAGCGTCTCGTTTTCACCACGCACACTCCTGAAGAAGCCGGCAACGAGCGTCACGAATTCAAGCTCCTCAAGGACTTCACCTTCTTTGGCGGCGTATCGGAAGAAGAGGTTCGAAAAATCACCGGTATCGAAGGCGATGAGTTCAATCACTCCTTGGCTGCGCTGCGCATGGCCCACATTGCGAACGGTGTTTCAAAACTCCATGGGGAGGTTTCGCGGCAGATGTGGAAGGACTACCCGAACATCTGCGAGATCACCCATGTCACCAACGCTCAAAACAAAAAATACTGGGCCGATCACGGGCTTGAGCATGCGCGTGTCGTCGACTCCGCCGAAGAGTTGCACCACCGCAAGCGCGAGCTCAAGGAGCGTCTTTTCCGCGTCGTGGCCGACCAGACCGGCAAGCTTTTCAACCCCGATGTGCTCACCATCGTTTGGGCCCGCCGCTTCGCCGCCTACAAGCGACCCGACCTGATCACGCGCGACATTCAGTTGTTCCGCGCGATGCTCAACAATCCGAAATACCCCGTGCAGATCATCTGGGCGGGCAAGCCTTATCCATTCGATTACACGGCGATCGAAATCTTCAACCAGCTCATCCGCCTCACGCGCGATTATCCGAACGCCACGGTGCTCATTGGCTACGAACTCGAACTTTCCCGTTTCCTCAAAAACGGATCCGACATCTGGCTCAACAATCCGATCGTCACTCGCGAAGCTTCCGGCACCTCGGGCATGACCGCCGCGATGAACGGATCGGTTAACCTCTCGACCTACGACGGCTGGGTTTGCGAATTCGCCAAGGACGGGGAAAATTCCTTCATCATCCCTCCGGCTGATTCCGCGCTTTCACCCGAAGGTCGCGATCGTCACGATCTGCTGGGTTTTTATTCGGCGCTCAACGAGAAGATCTTGCCGACTTACTATGATCGGCCGGACGAATGGAGCCGCATCGTTCTCAATTCGATGAACGATGTCGTGCCTTACTTCGATGCCGACCGCATGGCCGACGAATATTACAGGAAGATCTACGCATAAGAACATCGAGGTATTGACGAATCAGCGACACCCGCCACCCTTGGCGAAGTCCTGATGAACGCACCCACCGCAGATTGGATCGAAAGCCTCGTTGCCCTTCTGGGAAAGGACAAGGTCAGCACCGCGACCGATCTCATCGCCGCGCACTCGATCGACAAATGGGACGCAAGCCGCCCGCCCGATGTGGTGGTTTTTGCCGAGTCGACTGCCGATGTCGTGACCCTGATGCGCTTTGCCAGCGAACGCGGCATTCCGGTCACCACGCGTGGCGCGGGAGTGGGTTATGTGGGCGGCTGCGTGCCGGTGCGCGGCGGCATCGCTCTTTCAATGATGCGGATGAACCGCATTCTTGGCATTCACCCGGAGGACGGTGTCGCGATCGTGCAACCGGGCGTGATTACCCACGAGTTGCAAGAAGCGGTGCGCAAGGTCGGATGGGAATACCCGCCTGATCCTGCATCGCTCAAAGAATGCTCGATCGGGGGCAACATCGCAACCAATGCCGGCGGTCCGCGATGCCTGAAGTACGGCGTCACTCGTAGTTATGTGCTCGGCCTCGAAGTCGTGCTTGCCGATGGCCGCGTGATGAAAACCGGTGGTCGCTTGCACAAAAACAAAACCGGCTTCGACCTCATCGGGCTTTTCACCGGATCAGAGGGCATGCTTGGCATTGTCACGGAAGCGACTCTGCGCCTGATCCCCAAAGCGCCCGCGCGTGCGATGCTGGCTGCGGTCTTCCCTGAATTTCCGATGGCCGCCACCGCCGTGCAGGCAATTCTCAACGCCGGCCACCTGCCCTCGGCGCTCGAGATCACCGATGCATTCACGCTGGCTGCCGCGCGCAAACGCCTTGGCTCCGAAGTCTGTCCCGAAGGCAGCGCGCACCTGATCGTCGAGGTCGACGGACGCCCGGCGGCAGTTGCCGCCGAAATTGACGAACTGCGGCCCTTGCTTGAATCGCTCGGCGCAAGTTCTATCGAGCGCGCGCCCGACGAAGCGTCCTGCGAACGCATTTGGCAACTGCGCCGGGAGTTCTCCTATTCGCTGCGCGACACCGGGCTCACCAAGCTCAACGAAGACATCGTCGTGCCACGCTCAAAGTTGGTCGAACTCGTCAGCTTCGCACAGAAGCTTCAACGCGATACCGGCATACCCGTCGCCTGTTTCGGTCATGCGGGCGATGGCAACATCCATGCCAACCTGATGGTAGCCAACTACGATGATCCTAGTACTCGAGAAAAAGCCCAACAAGCGCTCGATCAACTCTTTGCCTGGGTGATCGAGCATGGCGGCACCATCACCGGCGAGCACGGCGTGGGTCTCGCCAAAAAACGCTGGTTCAAACAGGCAATCGGCGAGGTCTCGCTTGCGACGCATCAAGCGATCAAAAACGCCATCGACCCAAAGGGGATTCTCAATCCCGGGAAATTTTTGTGATTCGGCAAAAAGACGCAGCAGCGTTTTTGGAGGCTGGCATTCCGCAGCAAAGCTAGTTGCAAAGTACGCAAATTGGAGGTAGATGTTTGGAGATGAAAAAAATCTTTCATGTTTTATTTCCAACGCTGCTTCTTGCGGCCGCCGTCTCGGCGCAAACTTCTCGCGAAGTGGTGCGCGATGCCGGTGGAAAAATCATTCAAACGATCGATCATCGCGCCGATGCAAGCGGCACGGTGAGATCAACCACCCGTAATGCGATGGGCCGCATGACTGGCACTGCCGTCACCCGTCAATCAGCCACCGGCGCGGCACGCACCGAATATCGCGACCCGCAGGGTCGCATGACTGGCACCGCGGAGACAAGGGCGACAGCCACTGGAACGGCACGCACCACATATCGGGATCCGATGGGAAGGGTCGCCGGCACGGCAGAAACGCGACAAGGCGTAACGCACACCAGCGAAGCACGCTTTCGCGATCCCACGGGTCGTGTCTCAGGCAGCTCGACCACCCGCTGCCAGCCCAGCGGAACTTGCACCACCACCTATCGCGATCCAAGCGGCCGAGTCGTGCAATCCAACATCGGCAAAAACCCGATCTCACCCCTCCGCGCACCAACTCCGCCGGTCAAATAAAAGAAATCGCGCATGGGAGTCCATACTCCAATCACTTCTATTTCCTCACTCGCCGCCGATCCACGATGCAACGGCATCGTCGATAGCAAGGGAATGGCGCTGGCGGTCGATGAAATAACTGATCTCTGAATAGCCCGCCTGTTTCAGTATTTGCATGGCGGCAAGGTAGCCATCGCCAACGCGTTCGGGCACATGGGCATCGGCGCCGAGCACCACCGGAATGCCCCGCTCGCGCATCATCGTAAGTTGCGAAGGCGAAGGATTCATTTCCGGCAAGGCCTTTTGCACGCCGCTGGTGTTGAGCTCCATCGCCACACCGGTGGCCGCGATGCGATCAAGCGCGCGGGCGATGAATGGCCGCATGCGCTCGAAATCCCAATCGGCCGGAGATTCGTTTTTGATCAAGTCCGGATGCGCGAGCGTGTCGAAAAGCCCGCTCTCCGCTGACAGCGCGAGGTGCTCATAATAAAGTTCCTGATAACTAAGCACATCGCCGGTGTAGAAAAGTTTGCGATAGTCGCTCACCTGATAATGCACCGATCCCAGCACATGGCTCAGCGGCGCCTTGGCATGAAGTTCCCTGAGCCACGGCTCAACGCCCGGGTAAAAATCGCTCTCGATGCCAAGCCGCACATCAAGCCTTCCGGCAAAGCGCGCACGCGTGCCATGAATCATCGCGACATATTCATCGAACTCCGAAGGATCCATCCGCACCGATGCGGAAAAACCATTCGGCAAAGGACAATGGCAAGTGAAAGTAATGCCCTTGAAGCCTCTCCCCAGCGCCACCTCCGCATACTCATCAGGCTCGCCCAAGGCATGCTTGCACAACGGCGTGTGACAGTGGGATTCGTATAGAAGCGGAATTTTCAAAGGTGGAAAAAATTCAAAATTTCAAACTGCCACCGGTGGCGGAAATGGTTGCTCGGAGATGAGCCAATCTTCGTTTTTTTCGGTGAAAGTTTTCATCGCCCACTCACTCGGCAGCAAGGCCACCAGCCAGCCGTTCGAATCACGCGCAAGCGTTGCACCGAGTGAAAGCGATGGGCGAGCATCGGGCGCAAGCGGGTCGCCTTCCTTCGGCTTGAGCCAGCGCGCGATCGACCACGATGCCTGCTCGATGCGCGTTTCCGCCGCATATTCGCCTTCGAGGCGGTGTTGCAAAACTTCAAATTGCAGCGGACCGACCGCG
>CAZXHZ010000118.1:0-16824 GCA_964639755.1 uncultured Luteolibacter sp.
GAACAAGGGGCGCAAATTTTGCAGCGCCATGGTGAGAAGCTTGGTTTCGGTTTCCGTCAGATTGCCGCGGGTTTTGCTGGAAAGCATTTCGAGCGAGTCGATCACCGATTGAGCGGCGCGGAGGTTCACCGATTTTTCACCCGTTTGCGGGTGGGGGATCTGACCGAGAAAAAGCCCGGCGTTTTGTGCCTGGAAAAGGACAAATTCGTTGAAGCGTGGATCTGCCTCGGCGGTTTCTGGCATGGCTGGAGTTTACAGCCGGATTGCGGCGGCGGAAAGCGCAAAGCGGTGCGGGAAAAGATGGCGGCGCTTGCGGTGGCGTGGCAGTCTGCGCGCGATTCCCAGTTGATTCCGTGCAAAGCAGCCCTTCCAGCGCCCCCTCGCGGGCAATCGCCCTCTTCGACCTCGACGGCACCCTGATCCCGTGGGATTGCCAGTTGCTGTTTCGTCATTTTGTCGTGCGCCGCGAACCATGGCGCGCGTTGCTCTTGCCGGTTTTTTTGGTCTTTGTGCCTTTTGCCGGCCTGCTCGGTACCGAGTGCATGAAGCGAATTTTCCTCAGCTACCTGTGGCGTGTCGACGCCGACCAGCTTGCCATCTACGCCCGCGAATTTGCTCAATCGCTCATGCCGACGATTTATCCGCAACTGCGCGAACGCATCGAGCGGCACCGCAGGGCGGGCGACCTGCTGATCCTTTCCTCCGCCAGCCCGGAGTTCTACGTGTGCGAAATTGGCGCGCGGCTCGGTTTCAACATCTCCCTCGGAACCGTGGTCACGCCCGGCACGCTTTTTCCGGATCTGGAAAATCACAAGGGTGCGGCGAAGGTCACGCGGCTCAAGCAAGCACTAGATTCATCGTACTTCATCGATGGCCGCCTGCCCGGCTCCTGCGGCTACACCGACAGCCGCGCCGATCTGCCGATGCTTGCCATTTGCGAGCACGCCTTGGTGGTGAATCCCGACGCGCGCCTCAGCGCGACGGCGCTTGCAAACCAATGGGAAATCGTTCGTCCGGCGAGACCTTGGAAGTCGCCGCTCGGCCGCGTGCTGCGACTGCTTGCGCTGCTTTTGGGCCTCGGCAGCGACCCGGCGGGACTTAGCGAAGCTCGACCTTGAAAAAATCCCGCATCACCGCGCGATAAACCTCGCGTTTGAATTCTGGCAGCCAATCGAGATCGAATTCCTGCGGCAGGATCCAGCGGCATGCGCGAAACTCGCGCGGCTTTTGGTCGACATTCACCGGCGGTGCGTTGGGTTTGAGTCGGCACAGAAAGTAGGTCTGCTCCTGACCATGACTGCCGTGCTTGCGAACCTTTTTTTCGCGAACGCGTTCGGGGTACAGATATCGGTATCCCTCGCGTGTGGATGTCACTTCATAATGTGTGGCTTCGAGGCCAATCTCCTCCCGCACCTCGCGAAAGAGCGCCTGTTCGGGTGTCTCGCCGGGATCGACGCCGCCCTGGGGAAACTGCCACGCGCCTGGCACATTCGCGCGCTCGCAGATCAACAGACTGCCGGATGGATCGACCATCAGCGCAGCCACATTTGATCGGTATCGAACCATGGATAAAAACTGCCGGTGTTTGCTGATAGTGACAACACTTAACTTTTCCGAAGCATCTCTTGTTGTGCTGGCCAACGATTGTGAGACATGACAGGGTACTTGCATGTTCAAAATTAGCAGAAGTGCCGTGGCAATGGTTGCCTCCGTCTTGTGGCTGAGCCAAGCATCCGTGCTGTTGGCGCAGAATCCATCAGACGAACCAACTCCCAAGCCCGCCGAGCAGACGACTCAGGACAATCGTTTCTGGCAAGCATCTGTCAACGGCGGTCATTACATGGTGGCGTTGGAGCGAATCTCATCGGTCAGCCGTCATCGGTATGTGCTTGATGGCACGTTGTTGGTCGACGAGGTCACGGTTGATGCCCTCGGCCAATCGCTGGTAAGATTTTATTTCGTCAAACCTTGGACCGAAGCCGTGGATGACAACGCCGTGACTGCTGCGGCTTCGTCCGTCATTGAACGCGGCCGTGAGCTCATCGATGACAAAGCGTCCAAATTGGATGGCGAAATCCACAACATGGTACTGAAAAAATTCCCGGACACCACCCATTCCCGCACGGTCGAGTTTCGCTTGCTCAGCGAGTCGGAGTTGACCGCCCTTTATGACAGCATTCGCAGCTCGTGGGAATCTGGCCGTGGCCGCAATTTCAAGTTTAAGAAATAAGGTAAAATGACTCGCGCTTGGTGCCGCGTCGACATGCTTTGCTGTGGCAGCGAGCGTGTGATGTTTTGAATTCAGAATGCGTCGTCCATCGCCATGACTCCCCAACAATCAGTAATGCTTCAAGCCGTCGATCATGAGTTCGTTTGAATCCAAAATAAGGGAAGCACTCGTTCAGCCTGCCAATCAGGGTGAAATGAGCGATGCTGATACGGTGGGCACGGTTGGCTCGCCGGAGTGCGGCGACATGTTGCGGATGTGGTTGAAATTTACCGAGAAGGACGGACGCAAGGTGATCGACCGCGCCTCGTTTCAAGCCTTCGGTTGCCAGACCGCGATCGCCGTTGCTTCCATGGCCACGGAGTTGATCCGCGGCAAGACTGTCGAAGAGGCGGGAAATCTTACCGCAACGGATCTCGCAGGGGATCTCGGCGCTTTGCCGCCCATGAAAATCCATTGCGGCCAGTTGGTCGAAGGCGCTTTGCGCAACGCGCTTGGCCAAACATCGCCTACCAGCGTCGCCAACACTCATTCGCCGACGCTTGCCGAGGCCGTGATGCCGAAGCCGAGTGGCAAAATCCGCATTGTGCCACTCGAGTGATCTTATTCATAACCAATTAAATCCGTGTTAGAGCTCAAGGATGTAAGTTACCACATTCGCCGCGATGGCGAGGAAGTGCCGTTGGTTGATTGCGTTTCGATCCATGTTCCGAAAGGTCATTTCATGGCCATTGTCGGGCCTTCGGGATGCGGCAAGACAACTCTGCTCAAGACGATTGCCGGTCTGAACCCCGAATCGTCCGGCGACTTGTTGTGGGAGGGAAGAAACCTGTCCAAGGAAGGCGATTTTTCTCCAACCGAAATCGGCTATGTGCCGCAATTTTCCATCGCCTATGACATGCTGACGGTTGACGAGTCGATCGAAGCGGCGACTCGTTTGCGGGTAGGCACGCGTGATGCGGACGAGATCGACGAACGCATCGATCGCGTGATGCAGGAAACGGGACTCAGCGAGATTGGCGATCGTCGCGTGCAGGTGCTTTCCGGCGGTCAGAAGCGTCGCCTCGGTCTGGCAATGGAATTGGTTTCCGATCCCAAAATCTTGCTTTGCGACGAAGTCACTTCGGGGCTGGATCCGCGCTCGGAGCGCGAGATCGTGCATCTTTTGCATGATCTCTCCCGCAAGGACGGGCGCATCGTGCTCTCGGTGACCCATTCTTTGGCGCAGCTTGACTTTTATGATTCGATTCTTGTTCTGCACCAAGGCCGCGTGGCTTACCACGGCCCGCCGGACAAGCTGACGCATTATTTCTCGGTGCCTGACGCTGAAGAAATTTATCCGTGCCTTGTCGCTCAGGATGCCGCGCGTTGGCATGACTCATGGCAAAAACATCGGGATTCGTATCAACGCATGCTTGAGCGCAGACGGAACAAGGATTCGCTAGCCTGCGCTCAGCTCAACGAAGCCGAGCCGGTGCCGCTTCCGGGGTTTTTCAGCCAGCTCTTCACATTGCTCGGAAGGCGTTGGCGCATTTTTTTCCGCGATCGTGGCCAGGTCCTTTTGCAGCTCGCCATTCTCATTGTGTTTCCGATTCTCGTGACGATTTTCAGCGACAAGGCATCGGGCAACATCCGTCGTTTTTCCGACATGCGGCCGGGCGATGTGTTTGCCGAAATCCAGGAGCAACAAAGCGTGCGGGCCGATCAGGCCAAAGTGGGATCGGCCGTCTCGGGGATCATCATGTTCCAGGTGGTATTGCTGGCGCTGATGGGCTCCAACAACGCGGCGCGTGAAATCGCGGGCGAGCGGCAAATTTACGAAAAGGAAAAATTCGGGGGACTGCGGCCCTCGGCCTATCTTGCATCGAAGGTGCTTTTCCTTTCATGTCTGGTCATCACGCAATCATTGTGGATGGCGATGTTTGTGAATTTCTTCGGCGCTTTTCGCGGCGATTTTGTCCAGCATGCGGGGTTCCTCCTTTTGATCAATGCCGCGATGACCGCCATCTGCCTTGCCATCTCATCCATGATGCGCACAGCGGAACAAGCGTCGTTAATGTCGATTTATCTGGTGGGCTTCCAATTGCCGCTCTCCGGGGCGGTGCTTGCATTGCCGGAAAACATCGAGGCTTTCACCCGTCCGTTGATCTCAGCCTATTGGGCATGGTCGGGTTCGGTCGAAGCACTGCAAAGCCAGGTTCACAACGCGGTCAGATCGGTGATTGATACCGGCCTTTCTCCGCATGATGCATGTCTTGCCGCTTTGTTGACCCATGTTTCGCTCGCTCTTGTGGTGGCTTGGTACGGCAGTTCGAGACCGCAGTGGGACTGATTGGTTTTTCCGCTCGCTTTCGATAAAAACCGACATTAACGATCAACTAACTCAAAACCAATGTCTCGACGCGCAAGTTCCAGCCTTCACCCCGGCGTTTTGTTCGGCCTTGTGGCCGCAATTGCCGCGATCTTCATGTTCGGCAAATCGTTTTTATCCGGCAGCTCACCCTTGGGAAAAAAAACCGGTTCGTTCGAAAATGTGGAGGCGCTCAATGTGCAGGAGCTTCTTGAAAACGGCAACAGCCTGCGTGGAAACGAATATGTGATCGACGGACAGATCGACGAAAAACTCCAGTGGACCAGCGATCGCGGGCAATTTGTCAGCGTGCGGGTTGACACGCCCGGGGGTCCGGAATTCGTTGGCATTCGGATTCCCGCCGAATTCACCAAACTCAACATCGAGACCAAGCAAAAGTATTCTTTCAAAGTAAGTTTCCAAGAAGGCGGCATCGCCGTCGCCACGGGAGTCAGCAGGCTTTAACAGGAATCAAACGCGAGCCATGAAACCACATATCGCAGTCATTTTGGCAATGATCGGGCTTGCGCAAGCTCAAGTCTATGTTCAGCCGCCGGCAAACAAAGCATCCGATGGAGCTGCTTCATCAAACGAGTCATCCGCTCCGGCCAGTGAGCCTGCGAGCAAGACAGGCGACAAGGCACCTCCAAATCCGCTCGGCCAGGAAATCCCGCTGCTCGATCCGTCGGCAGAGACCATTACCGTTGGTGGGGTTGCCATTCCGCTCGGCGACAACCGCTTGCTGCGTGCGCGCTTCGACAAATTTCTCAGTCAGCCGCCGGAAAGCAACGAGGCGGCCACACGATATCGCGAAACGATTGCTGAAATTTTAAATACGATCTCGCCTTTGCGAAATCAGCCCCCCGATCTTTATGCGGCGTTCAAGCTTCTGCCCAGCGCATCATCCTATCCTGGCGATGCGAACCTCTGTGGTTCTCTCGCGGAATCGATCTACATGGCCATGCTTGCGAAGCAGGATGTCAGCGGGCTGCAAAAACTGAACAAATCAATCGAAGACGAGAAGCAGGCCATCATTTCAAGTGGTGACTGGATGGCGCGCAACGATCGCGACAACAGCCTTGGTCAGGCCAAAAGCGTTGGTGACCCGAAAACCGGCAAATCGGCCGAAAAAAAACCATCGCGGGAGAGCGGAGTCGGAGCGAACTCGCTGAAGTATTCCGATACACTGAAGCGCATCGCGGAAATCGAAGTTCTTAAGAAGGCCAACATTGCCCGAACAGAAGCCCAAACGCTGCGCACCAAGGCTCAATATCAAGTGAGCATGGTTCAGTGGTTCATCCAGCGGCGCTACGAACATGTGCTCATGGCGGCGCGCTTTTACAATCAGATCTGGAAGGACGGCGATGCCACGCTGCGCGTCGACAAGAATTCGGATGTGTCCAAGCTGTTTTCCGAATCGGTGGGTGTGAGCCCCACGGTGGCATCGCTTGATTCCCTTTCCAACGAGGCCATTCGGGAGACGGAAAAATATGTTGAGGCTTTTGACATGATGCTTTCGCGCGACGAGCTTCATTCCGCATCCCAGCGGCTGATGGAGGCTTTTGCTCTCGGTGAGTATCTTGCGCCCGTGGCTACATTGTCGCTCAGCAAGAAGCAACGCGTGGCACATTACTTCCGCGACATCTATGAGCTGTATGGTGCCTTGCAAGCGCGCGACTACACCAAGGCGCGTGAGCTCGTCGGCAAACTCAAATCATCCGCCAAGGACTTTCCATCGTCGAAAATCGACAGCGTGGTTGCCGCGTCGACGCTGGCTTCGGATCTCGCCATTGAGGATGCAAAGGCCCAACTCATGGCTAAGCAAAGTGACAAGGCGGTCGAAAAAATCCGAGTGGCCACAGAGACCTGGCCGACCAATCCGAAGCTCGAGGAGTTTCGCAAGCTAGTGAACAACAGCAGCGATTTGATCACCATTCGCAACGATTTCGACCGCTTGCTTGGTGAGAAAAATTTCCGAGAGATCGCCCGACGGCAATATGAGATAGCGCCCACGATTCAAGGCGACTCGATGCGCGAGAATGCATTCCGTCAGATCGTTGAAAATCTGATGAAGATCGAAACCGCTCTTGGAAAAGCCGCCGAGTTCAGCAAAGTCGGCCAAAACTACGCCGCATGGGAGCAACTTGCCGAGTTGCGCGAGCAGTTTCCCGACGATCCGAAGCTCGGCCGCGAACTTGAGTTGCTCGCGCCAAAGGTCGCCGATTTCACCCGCGCTCTCGACCGCGCGCGTCAGTTCGAAAACCGCACGCCGAAGCAAACCGGAACGGCGCTTTCCTGGTATCTCAAGGCCCGCAGCATTCATCCGCAAAGCAAGTTTGCCGAACAAGGGGTAAAAACATTGGTGGGGGAGATACTTCCGGCGGATTCGGGCGCGCTGGACGGGGCGAACAATCAATGATTGCCGCCTGTCTCATCGATTGGGCCATACATGATTGCCATCGTGCGCCCGAACTGCCATTGAAATGCCACCTCGCGCATGCAGGGCAAAATTTGCACATTCATGAAACCGACTCTTCTCGTCCTCGCCGCCGGAATGGGCAGCCGCTATGGCGGCCTCAAACAAATGGACCCCATGGGCCCGCATGGGGAAACCGTACTTGATTACTCGGTCTTTGATGCGATCCGCTCTGGCTTCGGCCGCGTGGTGTTCATCATCCGCGAGGATTTCGCCGAGTTGTTCAAGCAAAGCGTGGGCGCAAGATTCGCCGATAAGATCCAGGTCGATTATGTTTTCCAAAAACTCACCGATCTGCCTGCCGGCTTTTCCGTTCCCGAGGGCCGTGAAAAACCCTGGGGCACCGCCCATGCGGTTCGCGCTGCTCGCGATCTGGTGAAGGAACCCTTCGCCGTGATCAATGCCGACGACTTCTACGGCCGCGATGCCTACACCCGCGCAGCCGATTTCCTGATCAAGGAAGCAAACAACCCGAGCGCGATGGCGATGATAGGCTATCCTCTCGAAAACACGCTTTCGGATCATGGCACAGTCAATCGCGGCATTTGCAAACTTGATGCTTCGGGCGCACTCGCCGAGGTCGAGGAGTGTGTGAACATCGGCCGCGAAGAAGATGGAAAAGTTTGTGGTGCCGGCCTCAATGGTGACCGCCGCGAGATTTCGACCGATTCTCCTGTTTCCATGAATTTCTGGGCCTTTCATCCGGTCTTCTTTGCGCAACTCGAAGAGGCTTTCAAAAAATTCCTCGCGGAGTCGGGCAGTCAGCTAAAATCCGAGTGCTACATTCCGACGGTCGTCGATCAATTGATCCGCGAAGGCAAGGCTCGCTGCTCGGTGCTTCAAACCACCAGCTCGTGGTTTGGCGTGACCTACCCGGAAGACAAGCCGTTCGTTGTCCAATCGATTCAAAAAGCGATCGCCGCCGGCGAATACCCTGCCAAGCTCTCTTGATTGTTGTGATTCTTTCATGTGCCGTATGTGGCATTGACCGTTTGCTCTCATGAAAATCCTCATCACTGGCGGCTCCGGTTTCATCGGCTCCCACATCGTTGAACACTACCAAGGCAAGGCCTCGGAAATCCGCGTGCTCGACAATCTGCGCACGGGCTATCGCAAGAATCTCGACGGGCTTGATTGCACCTTCATCGAAGGGTCGATCACCGATCGCGAGCTGGTGCGCAAAGCGGTCGAAGGAGTGGATCTGATTTTCCACATGGCCGCGTTGGTCAGCGTGCCGGAGTCGATGTCGAAGCCATCCGAGTGCGTCGACATCAATGTCCATGGTTTGCTCAATGTGCTTGAAGAAGCATCCGCCGCCAAGGTGCGCAAGTTGGTCTTTGCCTCATCGGCCGCGATCTATGGCGACAACCCGACCGTGCCAAAGATCGAGTCGATGCTGCCCGAGCCGAAGAGCCCCTACGCGATCACCAAGCTCGATGGCGAATACTACCTCGACATGTTCCGCCGCGAAGGACGGCTCGAAACGGCGGCGATTCGCTTCTTCAATGTTTTTGGCCCGCGTCAGGATCCGAAAGGCGCCTACGCCGCCGCTGTACCGATCTTCATCGAAAAAGCCGTCAAGGGCGAGGACATCACGGTCTACGGCGATGGCGAGCAAACGCGCGATTTCATCTATGTGAAGGACATCGTCGGGGCGCTCACCTTTGCGGCGGAAACCGTCGGCGTCATGGGTGTCTTTAATGCCGGTTACGGCGGTCAAATTACAATCAATAAACTCGCGGGCGAAATCCTCGCCAAGGCCGGCACCGGCTCACGCGTGATTCATGCCGCGGAACGCGCCGGTGATGTGAAGCATTCACGCGCCAGCGCCGATAAGCTACTCGCCGCCGGATGGGAGCCACGCTTTACCCTCGAAGAAGGCCTCGCCGCGACTTTCAATTACTTTGCCGCTCAATAATCCCGCGCATGCGGACATCGTCGCCGAAGCGCTCGAAGCTTGTTTCATCAAGCCGCAATGAATGTGGCAAACCCTTGCCCGCCAAGGCCGGCACCGGTCCGCCACACAGAATCGGCGCGGTGTAAACGACGACCTCATCGATCAAGCCCGCTTCAAAAAGTGCTGCAGAAAATTGCCCGCCCGCCTCGACCATCGCGCAAAGAATTCCCTGCTCGCGTACCAGCCCGCGCAGCACGGATTCTAAATCAGCGCCCGACCTCACCAAGGTCCGCTCGCGCCATGCGTCGGCGAACAAGGGCGCGTCTTGTGGCAATGTTGCCGGCTTTTCGGTGAACACCACGCGCCATGGCTGCTCGCGACCTTCGAGAAATTTCGACACACGAATCGTCAGGGCCGGATGATCGCGCCGCACGGTTTCACCGCTGGTGAGAATCGCATCCACTTGCGAGCGAAGCTTTTGCACGTCATGGCGCGCGGCTTCGCCGGTGAGCCACTGACCTTCGCCCGGCGGCCTCGTGAGCCTGCCATCGAAGCTCATCGCAGATTTCCAAATGACCCATGGCAAACCGGTTTTGATGACCTTTTCAAATGGTCGCAAAATGCGCCGCGCATCGTCTTCGCACACGCCTGCGAGCACCTCGATCCCGGCAGCGGCGAGCACCGCATCGGCGCGACCGGCATGTGCGGGATTCGGATCGGCACAAGCATACACCACACGCGCGACGCCGGCCTCGATCAAGCCGCTCGTACATGCCGGCGTGCGACCCTGCGTCGAACACGGCTCGAGCGTGACATAGGCCGTCGCACCGCGCACCGCATCGGCCCCATGATGTTTCACCGCATCGGCGATCGCCTCGCGTTCGGCATGCGGCATCCCCGCGCGTTGATGCCACCCGCGACCGATGAGTTGACCCTCTTTCACCAACACCGCACCGACCGGCGGATTCGGCGCCGTTTTGCCAATCCCCTTGCGCGCCTCATCAAGCGCCAGGCCCATCCAATGCGCGTCGTTCATCTTTGAATCCGCCGTTTGAATTTCAAATTTTCACACCCCGCAGGAAAAGTCATGGATGATGCAAATTCATTGCCTGCCCTCATGCCAAAACTTTGAGCCTCCGAATGTCCCACGCAAGCAAAACCCACCCTACCGGGAAAAGACAGAAGACTACTAGAGGCAAGACCCAAGAGAAGAAGCCGCTTCTCCATTTTCTTCCCCATTCAAAATTAAAAAATTATCATTCAGCATTTCCTTTAATCATCCGCACCTCGATAGGGCTATCGGTGCTCAAGTGCATTTCGCGTTGGGGGAATGGCACGCCGATGCCGGCTTCGGTGAAATGTTTCTCGATCATCAGGCGCAGGTCGCTGGCGATGATGGTGGCATTGGCGCCGGCGCTCATGTCGATCCAGTAGTAAACGCTAAAAATCAGCGCGTTGTCGCCGAAGTCCTCGAACACCGCGTAGGGTGCGGGTTCTTTGCAGATGAGCCCATGCCTTGCGGCGGCCTGCGTCAGGATCTCCATCACCTTTTGCGGCGATGTGCCGTATGCCACGCCGACCTTGATGCTGCGCCGCACGCGCGCGCTGGTAAGCGTCCAGTTGGTCACGCGGTTTTCCAAAAACAAGGAATTGGGGATCACCGTTTCGACCTCGTCGGCGCTGCGGATCACCGAGGAGCGCGTGTTGATCTCTGTCACGCTGCCAACGATGCCATCGACATCGAGGATGTCGCCGACGCGCACCTTGCGTTCGGCCAGCACGATGATGCCGCTGATGAAATTTTTGATGAGTGTTTGCGTGCCGAAACCAAAGCCGATCGCGAGCGCGCCACCGAAGAAGGCAAAGACCGTCAGTGGTATTTTGAGAATCGACAGTGTCGAAATGGCCAGCGTGACACCGACTAAGATCATCGCCCAGTTGCGCAGCGTGCGTGCCTGAGCCTCGGCGATGTGGCCACGCGCGACGATGCCTTTTTGGATGCGGTTGGCGATAAGCGATGCGATCCAATAGCCGATTAGGAAAAACATCAGCGCACGCAGCAGCATGCCAAGCGTCACCGGGATGCGGCCCTTGATGGTTTGTCCGTCGACCTCGACATTTTCCTCAAAGTTCATCACCTCGAGCGACCAGATGCGCGAGAAGATCGTCGGTGTATCGCTGGCGAGGCGGCCGAGGCGCGTCATCAGCGTATCCTCTTGCGGCTTGGGCGTGTGATCGGCAATCCAGCGGCGGACCAGTTTTCTCTGAGCCGTGGCCGCTTGGTTGATGCGTTGCAGCATCGTGAGTTGTTCGCTGTGACTTGCGCGTTGTTCGTTGAGCAGATCGAAGCGCGGGTCATCGGATGAGATGGATGCCGCGCGGGATTCGAGCTTGCTGAGGTCCGCGGTGGAGGCGGCGATTTTGCTATCGAGCACATTGACCCAGGCCTTGAGTTCATCGCTGGTGGCGGCAAGAGACGCGCGGATTTTTTCCCGTTCGCTTTCGCTTCCTGCCTTCAAGATCGCGAGACGATTTTGATAGGCCTTGAAATTCATGTTCTCGAGCCGCACGAGGCTTTCGAGACTTTCAATCAGTGACTGCAACCCTTCGACATGGCCGGCCGTGACCTCAAGGCGGTACTTCGCCATTTCGAGACCCTCGGGTACCTTGTCGGACTCGGGCGTGGCATTTGCCGTCAATGCGTCGAGCGCCGCCTGTGCTTGACGACGCGCGATGAAGGCCGGCTTGAGCCGTTTTTCCATTGCTTCGATTTCCTTGCGGATCGCTTTTTTCCGTTCTTCAGAAATGCGGCCGATCCTTTCGAGGTCCGCTTCGTCGAATGACGCGTTGCTTTGCGCCAACGCCACTTTGCGTTCGATCAGCGCGAGATCGAACTTCGCCGCCGCAGTCCATCCCTGGAGATTTTCGGAAGCGCTCTTGAGCAGGGCTGCGCGGCTGGCGAATAGTCTCGAACGGATCCGAGCGGTTTCCAGCCTCCACTTCGCGGCGCCATCTGCGGCCACGGCGCTATCGCGCACCGCAAGGATTGCGCTGCTCACGGCATCCTCGGCGGATTTCATTTCGGCGACCGCTCCAGCCAGCAGGCCTTCGTAATTGAGCAACGATGACTCATGCGATGAAAGCTTTGCGCGGATCGCATCGCGTTCGTTCAGCAATTCATCGACCATCAGGATCGGATAGGGCGGCTTTTCGGGAAAGCCAGTCCACGCCGCATTGGTATTCTTCGCGGCTTCGATTGCTTTTTTCACCTCGGCATCCGAATCGAGATTTTTGAGAAGCCGTGGAATTGTGAGAATGATTTGTTCGAGATCCTGGCGGCGGTCATCGACCTCCGCTTGCGAGATGCCAGGCGGCAAGGCATTCGATGCGCCTTCGGCATCGATCCTTGCAAGATCCTCGCGCGATTCCTTGAGCCATTGGTCGAATCGCGCGCGCACTTCCTCGGGCTTCTCGGCGGCAGGTTTCTGCCCGCCGGTCAGCGAATCCTTCACCTGCGCGACCTGTGCCACGGACGATGTCGCGCCGGCGCAAATGACTGCGAATGCCACGAATGCCGATTTGATGCCCGATGTGGTGAATCCTGTTTTCATGATGAGTTGATCAAGCTTCGCCGCGTTCATCGCGTTCGAGTTGGATGCGGTCTGCGAGGTTGCGCGCTTTCACGCGGTTGTTGCGTTTGGCCCAACGCTCGACCGCCATCTGGCGTTTCTCGGCGCGTTTTTTGAGGGCCGTGATTTCATTTTCGAGGTTGAGGAAACTTGCATGGCGCGCGGCATCGAGCGTGCCGGCCTCCACTGCGGCGCGGATCGCGCATCCGGCGTCGCTGCGGTGGCCGCAGTCGGCAAAGCGGCAGTCGGACGCAATCGCGCTCACATCCGAGAAACTTTCGCGCAGCGTGCTCTCATCCGTCCACATCTGAATTTCACGCATGCCGGGGTTATCGATGAGCATGCCGCCGCCGGGCAGCGGCACCAATTCGCGCGAGGTGGTGGTGTGGCGGCCTTTGCCGGTGGCCTCATTGACCTCACCCGTCCATTGCCACTCATCGCCGTAGAGTTGGTTCACCAGCGTCGACTTGCCGACCCCGCTCGAACCTACGATGCACATCGTAGTTCCTTTTTTGAGGTATTGCTTCAGCACCTTGAGTCCCTCGCCCTTGAGCGCGCTGGTGACATGCACATCGGCGGCGGGGCAAAGTTCGGCTATGCGGTCCGCTGCTTCACGGTTGGTTTTCTTGTCACAAAGATCGGCCTTGTTCACCAGCACCAGCGACTTGGCTCCGCTGCGCCCGATCAATGCGAAGTAGCGCTCCATGCGGCGCAAGTTGAAGTCCGCCCCGGCGTCGGTGACGACCGCCACGACATCGACATTCGCACCGATCACCTGCGCCTGCGAGCTGTTGCCTGGCATCTTGCGTGAAAAACATGTCTGGCGCGGCAGCCGCTCGCGGATCACATGATCGCGATTTTCATGGCCAAGCTCCAGCGCCACCCAGTCGCCCACCGCCGGCAGCTCGGCATCATTCGCCGCCTCGTGCCAGACGCGGCCGCAAAGCACGACATCGATTTCCTCGCCGCCCTCAAGGAAGGCGCCGAAATTGATCGGCGACTCGCGGATCAAGCGCGCGGGAACCCAGCCTTTGGCGCGGTGCGGCGCGAAGGCTTTTTCGAAAAACGGATTCCATCCAAGCTCTTTGAGAGTCATCCGCCATCAATTTGCATCACAAGCCCCACGCTGTCGATGCCTCATCATCCGAGGATCCCTGCAACGAGTTGCTCGAGTTTCACGATGTCGGCCGAAAACGCGCGGATACCCTGAGCGGTCTTCTCGGTGGCCATCGCGTCCTCGTTGTGCATGAAGCGGAAGGCGCTTTCGCTGAGGTGGATCTTCGTCTGCGCGCTGGCCTTGGCGCTGGTTTCATTGAGCCGCTCGGCTACCTGCTCGCTGCTGGATTGAAGCTCGTTGAGCAGGCCGGGGCTGATCGTCAAAAGGTCGCAGCCGGCGAGCGCGAGGATCTCGCCCTTGTTGCGGAAAGACGCGCCCATGACCTCGGTTTTGTAGCCGAATTTTTTGTAGTAATTGTAAATGCTGCGCACCGAAAGCACGCCGGGGTCTTCCTCGGCAGTGAAATCCTTGCCGGTCGCGGCCTTGTGCCAATCGAGGATGCGTCCGACGAAGGGCGAGATCAGCTGCACTCCCGCTTCGGCGCAGGCAACGGCTTGGGCGAATGAAAACAACAGGGTGAGGTTGCAATGAATGCCCTCTTTTTCCAGCATTTCGGCGGCCTTGATGCCCTCCCATGTTGAGGCGATCTTGATGAGGATCCGGTCGCGCGAATGGCCTTCGGCTTCATACGCGGCGATCAACTGTCGGGCTTTTTCAATCGTGCTTTGGGTGTCGAACGACAGGCGGGCGTCGACTTCGGTCGAAACGCGGCCAGGCACGATCTTGAGAATTTCCAAGCCAAACAAAATCAGAATGCGGTCGAGAATGGCCGACATCAAAGCCTCGCCTGTGAGACCGCTCGAGCGTTTTTCCGCCACCGCCTTTTCGACGAGATGGCGGTACTCGGGCTTGGCCGCAGCCTGCAGGATCAGCGACGGATTGGTCGTCGCGTCCTGCGGCTTGAAGGTTTTCATCGATTCGAAATCTCCCGTGTCGGCGACGACGGTGGTGAATTTCTTCAGCTGTTCGAGTTGGTTGGCACTCATTGTGGCATAACTTAGTCGGCGCGACTCTGCCCTGCAAAGCGCAAAACCGGGGCCTCTGGAGCCAGGGCGAAGCCTGTTGTTTCGGCTTCACGCCGATCGATTTTCATCTATTATCGCAGCATGGATGCCGGCATTCGTGAAAGACTCGACGAATTCATCCGTCGCAAGGGCCTGCGGCGGACCAGCCAGCGTGATGCCGTAATTGGCACGGCTTTTTCCAAGGACGAGCATTTTTCCGCCGAAGAACTCTATGGCCGCGTCCGAAAAAACCATCCCGATGTATCGCGCGCGACAGTCTATCGCACGCTTTCATTGCTCGTCGAGGCGGACCTGCTGCGCGCCATCGATCTGGGGGATAATCAGACCACTTACGATCCTAACTTTTTGGACAAGCCGTCCCACAATCACCTGCTTTGCATCGATTGTGGCCGTGTGGTGGAGTTCGAGGATGCACACATTGATTTGCTCAATGATTGCGTCACGCGCCGGCTAGGCTTCAAACCGGTGCGCCAATCTTTGAAAATCGAAGCCTCCTGCGAGCAGCTTCGCCTGAAAGGCCGCTGCCCGAACCTCATCGCAACGAGGCTCAGCGGCAAGCGTCTCAGAAAGAAACGCTGAGCGCCAAAAGCACAGGCCTTATTTGGGCCTGATGGCAATCCATTCGGACGGCTTGGGCGCGGAGCGGGCGATTTCCCCATAATTGGAATAATTCTTGATATTGGATCGGCCTGGCTTAGGTTGCCGCTCCGATGAATCACCGAGTCCATGACAGAGCGAATGGCCGAAGGTCGATCGAAATCCACTCCGGCCTGCGGATGACGCCCCAGCGCCAAGAGGTCTATCGCGTACTGACCGCGCGCCGTGACCACCCGACCGCCAACGAGGTTTTTATGCGCGTCAAGAAACGCCTGCCGAACATTTCGCTCGCGACGGTTTACAACTGTCTCGAAACACTCGTTGACCACGGCTTGATCCGCCAAGTGAACTTCGAACGCGAGTCCTCGCGCTACTGCCCGAATGTGAAAGAACACGGGCATTTTCACGATGCCGCCAGCGGTGCCATCCACGATGTGGACTTCAAGCCCGGCGTGAACCTCGCCGACTTCCTCGAACTGCCGCCCGGCGCGGTGATTGAAGACATTGAAATCACCTTGCGCGGTAAACTCGCCGCATCCTGAAACATCGCTTTTCAACAAACAGACATCACATCCTTTCCACTATGAGCCTCCACATCCAGAACCTCCAAGCCACCCTCGAAGACGGAACCGAAATTCTCAAGGGCGTCACCCTCGAAATCCCCAAAGGCGAAGTCCATGCCATCATGGGCCCCAACGGCTCCGGCAAATCGACGCTGTCGAAAGTAATCGCCGGTCACGAAGGTTATGTTGTCACTGGCGGATCGGTGACGATCGACGGCGAGGACATCGGCGAAATGTCGATCGACGAGCGTTCGCGTGCGGGGATTTTCCTCGCCTTCCAATACCCTTCGGAAGTGCCCGGAGTTTCCAACGCCAACTTCATCCGCGCCGCTCTGCAATCGCGTTTGCCGAAGGGCCAGGAAATCGACGCGGTGGCCTATTACAAGGATCTTTACGCAAAGATGGATCTGCTCGAAATGGATCGCAAGTTCACCGCGCGTGCGGTCAATGAAGGTTTCTCCGGCGGCGAAAAGAAGCGCAACGAGATCCTGCAAATGATGATGCTCGAGCCGAAGTACTGCATTCTCGACGAGACCGACTCGGGCCTCGACATCGATGCGCTGAAGATCGTCGCCAAAGGCGTCAATGCCATGCGCTCGCCCGAGCGCGGCATGTTGCTCATCACGCACTACCAACGCCTGCTCGATTACATCAAGCCCGACCATGTGCATGTCATGGCCGAGGGCCGCATCGTTCGCTCGGGCGGCCCCGAACTTGCGCTCGAGCTCGAGAAGCACGGCTACGATTTCCTCAAAGAGGCTGCTCTCGCGTGAGGCTTGGCGTATCGCATTGAACATTAGCAAACATTTCCCATGTCCTACGAAGACGCCACCGCCACTCTCGATCATGAAACCCGCGAAGCGATCGACATCGATCGCAGCAAGGGCGATTTCACCTTTCCCGAGCGCCACAAGTACGATGCCGGCCGCGGCCTTTCGGAAAA